>DATNPC010000433.1:0-15682 GCA_036703375.1 Allocoleopsis sp. | reverse complement strand
AGGGGAGCCAGGAGGTCTTTGACAAGCCTCGGAAACGAAAGTATCATGGATGCTAATACTAATTAATTGAGATTTAGCCCAAAATCTATCATAGTTTTGGGCTAATTTTCATGAGGATTTATTAACATTCAACATTTCTGGTACTCCAGCAACACATTGACTCTGGAGGACGAGTTACCCCTTGCTCGCTCGGTTCTAATTGACCCACCCGGATTTTTAGCACTGAGCCAGAATATGTTATTGAAATCCTCAAGCAGGAGGATGCATCAGGGGTACAGGCCAAGTCAGATTTTACAAGCGCAAAACTAATGGCAATCAACTATCCAATCATCGAAACTCAGATTAGACTAATCAGGGCTCTCCAGAAGGGCTATGTGGAAGCACTTGAAGCAGAAGACTGGCAAGCAGCAGATTACCGATGCAACCATCTCAATAAGTTGTGCGAAGGACTGTACTATCTCAGTCAACTGCTAGACAAGGACAACACTATTTCGGCTCCCGGAAAACCCGCCAGAAATACCAACCCGAATAGCTGGGTCAGCAGTATCCGTTCGACTTCCCCAACTCGTACCCTCAATCATGCCCTAGACCCTAACGACAACTCTCTGTCATCGCTATCATCAGAGCCAACGCGCTACGAGTGGGGTAGCGGTTCTCAATCGGTTCAACCGCCACCGATTGATGAAGTGTGGCAGTAGGAGTATGAATTGCTAAACTGAATCAGCATTAGCCTCAATCTATAGAAAAGTATAGAGAAACTTCACGCTCGTTGCGTGATATAAATGCCTAGTTCGATTGCGCGATCGCACAATCTGGACTAGGCAACTTTAATTTAATGATGGCTCTTATCTGGAAAACCTCTCTCCTACAAGGCTATGCATTACCCACATCTTCTGAAGCCCTGTAGGGGCAAAGCATTCGCGTTTTCTCTTGTCGCTCACACCCGAATATTTCTGCGCGAATGCTTCGCCCTCAACCTGTGACATCATGCAATCGCGTGGAAGGGCGTTAGCGTAGCGGTAGCGATAGCGAAGCGTTAGCGACGAAGGAGCGTCGGAACGAGCGTCAGCATTTGGGAAGAGAAACCTTGGTTTTTGTCTTCTCGCTATCGCCCAAATGCTTCGCCCCTACAGGATTCTGGGACTTATGGGTAATGCATAGCCTACAAGGAGAGAGGCTTTGTTTTTTCCCCCTTCCCTTCCAGGGAAGGGGGTTAGGGGGTTAGGTTTTTCGTAAACTTTTCCACATGACGTGAAAAGTCAGGTCGGATTTTCCGTCCAAGCCAGAATCTGTTGGCTCTTTGGTAGGATTAGAATTTCTCGTGCAAGCTTTCAGGAGTAGCGTTGTCGAAAGTGTGGCAAAGCCTTGCCATAGAAACTGACGCCGATCCAATCGCTTGATTTTCATAACGCACGCCCCTAGAATCCAACTCATTGCCTCGATCGGAATTCGAGCGAGGGAAATGATGACAGACACAATCGGGGTGCAGCATTTTGAGTGCGAAATAGGGGCTAAACTTTTAAATTTGATATGAAACGTTATTGGTTATTTCTTCTTGCGATCGCTACTAGCACCCTGATAATTGACACCCAGGGATTGGCAGCTATTTTCAATGCATCAAGACGATTGTCGGGATTCTCTCCAGATAGCCGTTACTATATCTATCTGGAAAGTTCTCGCAACCCTGTTACAGAGGTTCCAACAGCAACCATCCAAATTATCGATGTTGCGAAAAACTCCTGCGTTAGTGATGGTTGCTTAGCAACTGAATACGATCGCTCATCCTCCACTATCAGTAATCGAGCGGCTGAAGACGATTTACTGGGAAAAACTTTACCGATTAGACGGGAATTAAAGCTGAATCAACTCAAAGTTGGTATACCTTTACCCATTACTGCTCGTTCCATTAGTCCCGCTAGAACTGAAACGATTCAAGTTCGTTTAGAGAACCAAAAACGTCCTCTACAAATTAGTCTTCAGCAAAAGTATCGTTCTTCTGTTGCACCAGGAGGTTCTGTCACGACAGAACAATCATCCATGCGCCTGTTAATCGATTACAACTATCGCAGGTTGACGCTTGGCGATCTGAATAATTACCGCGATACCGTAAAAAAATATGCCATTCGAGAAGTGCGCTTATCCCCAAACGGACGTAATATTGTTGTTCTGATCGAACAGACTCAAGCTACTTATGAGGGAGTGTTGCAAACTACTCTGGTACAGAGCTTTCCTCTGGAGATTTCTAAACCTAGTTGAGCGCTCTAGTTCAGGCTCGCTTTTTGTTAAGGGCGTCAAGCGCGAGCGTGCCGACAAAGTCACAGTGACATAATGAAGATGCTCCCTTTTGTTAAAGGGGATATTGCAGCTTTGTCATCTAATTGTCGCTTTTCCGTCATATCTTGTTGCTAAGTTTTTGATGAAGTAGACATCAGTCGGCTTCGGTATCCAAACAATGACACAAGCAATGCTCTCTCGGTCGAAGGCGAGAGAGCATTTTTCTCACTTACTCTAAATGCTAAGGCGATCGCGAAAATATTGGCGATACATTTCACACAAAGGTGACACGGCATTGCCCTGTAACTTTACGAGTCCCATGCTACGCAGTTTAAAGGCTTCTGCTGCCTTAATTTCCACAGGACGATCGGCGGCTACGACTTGTTTGACGGCGGCTACCAATTCGGCATTTTCCTCTAAATTTAATAAATGGCGACGCAGATGATCGTAGTAGGGGCCCTCTTCAGTCGGCGCTACTCGTAGCAGTTGCTCTAAGGTCATCTTACCCCGTGCGATTTGATAGAGAGCCACCCGGACTAAATAGGGATGTCCTCCCATCATCTCCATCACTTGCTCAACCTGTGCTTCCGACCAATTGAGTTCGTGCCGTCGTGCCAAATCTCGGACTTGTGCCTGGTTGAGTTCTGGTAACTCAATGGGTACTCCGACATTGAAAGGGGATTGATTGATGTTGAGGGGGATGTAGACTTCTTTAGAATGCACGATCACTAACCGAAGTCTTTGCCAAATTGCCTGATTCTTACCTTGCTCGTGCCATGCCCGTAGCAGTCCAAAAAAGTCGGCGGCAATTTCAGGATGTTGAAAAATTTGGTCTACTTCATCTAAACCTAAAGCCAAGGGGCTAGTGGTTTCGGATAACAGATATCGTTGAAAGTAGTGGGTACATTTGTTTTTGCTGCCCAGAATTCCTGTCCAATAGTCAGCAAGTTTATCTTCTAGTTCCAACTGCCAAGCAATGCTGGCACAGAACCACTGCAAAAACTGATCTAAACTGGTGAGAAATTCGGCATCGGCTAACTGAAAGTTGAGGCAGGCAGTACGATAGCCTTGTGCCTGGGCGCGATCGAGAATCCGCGACATTAACGAGCTTTTCCCCATTTGCCGGGGGGCTTTCACCCGGATTAAGGCTCCTGGCTTGAGAATCGCCTCGTAGCAGTCAGACTCAACAGGGGGACGCTCGATGTAAAAGGCTGATTCCAAACTCACTCTCCCCTCGGGTTGGTCTAAGGTGAGAGGCTGACTTGTTGGGGTTGGTATTGGGATAGTTGGCGTTTCATAGGTGACGGACTCCTCTTGCTCGACGAGTTGCTCTAGGCTTTGCAAGGCTTCTGTGGCATTCCGATAGCGCTGTCGATAGTCGTAGCGCACCATTTTATCTAGCACAGCCGCTAGGCCGGGGCTAACAGAAATCCGATCGCCTCCTACGTGCGAAACGCGATCGCAAAAAGCCGCACAGGAAAACTCACCCGACGCATCTTTGGGCAGCTTGCGATTGGGGTCTTTACTGGTAGGAGTTAAGCCAGTTAAGGCTTGCAAACCAACCATTCCTACCGCATAGATGTCACTACTAAAGTGGGGTTGACCAGATTGTTGTTCGCTAGGCATGTAGCCAGGAGAGCCGATTGACACGGTTATGGTAGTCTGTCCGTAGCTTGCTGCGGCCTGACTGCTGACGGCTTTGACCGCCCCAAAATCAATCAGAACCATTTTGCGATCGCTCTTGCGTCGGATCAGGTTAGCGGGTTTAATGTCGCGGTGAATGACGTTTTGCTGATGAACGAAGGCGAGGACTTGCAAGATATCCTGCAACAGCGCGATGACTTCAGCTTCACTGAGTTGTTGACCGGGAACGAGTTCCTCATTCAGGGGTTGACCTTCGATAAATTCCTGAACGAGATAAAACTCTCCCTCTTGCTCGAAGTGAGCCAACAAGCGGGGAATTTGATCGTGAGTCCCCAAACAATACAAAGTTTCAGCTTCGCGATCGAATAAGCGTTTTGCCGTGGCAAGAGTTTGTGGATCGTTAACTAGAGGCTTGAGTTGCTTGACGACACACCAAGGCTGACCGGGTAGATGAATGTCTCTGGCAAGAAAGGTCTGACCAAAACCTCCACCGCCTAAGTGTTTGATGATTTGATAGTGACCCGCCAGTAGTGTTTCCATCATGGTGTTTCGCTTGCCGTGCCATAACCTCAGTAAACCACGAGTTCCTGAATGCGCTTACTTTTGAGGCGGCGACAACAGTTGATTGAAAGACTCAGACCAGGGTTTCTTCACTAAGGAACCGAAATCTGAATAAAGCTGAGTTCCGACTAATCCTAAAGATAATAGAATACTGCCAATCAAGATGGGATTTTTATAGTGGGCAACGTGAGCTAACAGACGTTTTAAACCATAACTGGATGAACGCTGTTGGCGGATTAAGGCTTGCAGCCGTAGACCGACTAAAGTATTCGTAAATTCAGGCATTTCTATGGGTAACTGAGGCGGTTGCCAGTTATGGTCAATTGCCGCTATCCGCTGCAAGATAGTTGGAGCATTGTGGGGACGATTGGTAGGTTCATGAGCCATTAGATCGTCAATTAAATCCGTCACTGCCTTGGAGACTTGCGGCGCTCGGTGCTGCCACAGCAACTCACCTGTGCGCGGATCTTCAGGGAAATCATTGGGAGATTTGCCAGTGAGCAGATAGACAAAGGTGCGCCCTAAAGCAAAAAAATCGGATTGCGGTACGGCTTTACCCTGTACTTGCTCAATGGGAGTATAGCCAGGAGAAATTATTCCGGTAATATTGCGATCGCCACTCACTTTCACTAGATACGAGTGGCTCACGTCCCTGGCGCTACCAAAATCAATTAGCACCAGCTGTCCGTTACTCGCGAGCATGATATTCGAGGGCTTGATATCGCGGTGAAAATAGAGTTGCTGGTGAACTTGATGCAAAATTTCTACCAGCTGCTTTAGCCAACTCAAGGCTTGGGCTTGCGAGATGGGTTGATTTCCCTGCTGGTGCAACCACTCTTCTAAGTTGACGCCTTCAATTTTTTCCATCACCAAGCAGTGCAGTGGCTGGTATCTGCCTGCTGGTAAAAAGGTAAAGTAGCCATTTGGCTCGACACGAGGAATGCCGGGATGATGCAGTTGGCTCAAGACTCGTGCTTCCTGCTGAAACAGAGCGACAGCTTGCGCGTCATTGAGAAGGAGAACTTTTAAAATTTTTGGCGTTCCTCGTTCGCGCAGTATGCCCTCTGTACAATCCTCGACTTCATAGGTTTTGCCAAAACCCCCTTCCCCTAGCAGCTTCTTGACTCGATAGCGTTTTTGTAGTAATAGATGGGAGCCACAGTGATTACAGCTCAAACTGTCAGCATTGAGCGGGTCAGCGGGCTTTGGGCATTTAGGATTAATGCAGTAGCTCATAGGACGCCTGCGGAATTTCCTCACTTCCTGATTAGAAATGGTGTCGCGTAGCGGCTTCCCCTAGGGAGAATCGCACGGTTGTCAGCCTATTCAATTGAGTATCGCGAATGCGTTACCCCTTACCTACTTTCCCAATCTTAGGAAAATTTGAGGATTGGGTCAGATGCGATCGCGTCTTCCGATCGAAATTTCTATAAACTCGAACAACAGTCCAAAAAAACGCTAAAAAAGTCTGAGTCAATATTGTATAGGGGAATAAAGCGTTTGAAGTTTCAGCGATCGGGTTTGATTACGATTAGTGGGGCAACGGCAACAGGGAAATCGGGGCTAGCGTTGGCATTAGCACAGCGCTTAGGTTCTGTAATTCTCAGTGCTGACTCTCGTCAAGTTTACCGGGAGTTTGATATTGGCACGGCTAAACCTTCAGCAGTTGAACGACAACAGGTGCGACACGAGCTAATCGACATCTGCGAACCAACAGAGACAATGACGCTGGCCGACTACCAGGTGCAAGCTCAAGCGTTAATTGCTCAGTTTCAGCAACAAGGGATGATTCCCTTATTAGTTGGCGGTACGGGGTTATACATTCGTTCGGTGGTGCAGGGATTAAAAATTCCGCGAGTTGCCCCTAATTATGAATTGCGATCGCAACTTTCCTCCCTCGGTCAATCTCAACTCTACGCCTTTCTCCAACAAATTGACCCAACGGCAGCTCAAAAAATTCACTCCAATGACGAAGTAAGAACATTACGAGCGTTAGAAGTCTATTACGTCACTGGACGCCCCATCTCCGAGCAACAAGGCGAGAATCCTCCCAACTATCCCATTGTGCAAATTGGTTTGGAATGCAGCGACTCTCAAACCATCACTCACCGCATCGAAAAGCGGACTGAGCAAATGTTAGCGGTTGGTTGGGAAGCGGAAGTGAGACATCTGTGCCAAAAGTACGGCACTGACTTACCTTTACTGAACACACTGGGTTATCAGGAAATGAAACAATATCTTGCGGGTGACATCTCCCTGTGTGAGGCAAAAGACTTAACCGTTTTGCACACTCGCCAATTTGCCAAGCGACAGCGCACTTGGTTTCGGGCTTATCCAGAAATTGAGTGGTTTGACGCGGATAATCCCGATCTCGTGGAGAAGGTATGGCAACGGGTACAGGAGTTTATGGAGCATCTGAACAGCGAACAGTGCTGCTCTTGATTTGCGATAGCTTTTTGATTGTGCCAACGCATCAGAAAGTAAGTTCCGCAATGCTCTGCTACAGTTGGGTTACAGCATACCGAACTAGATGCTCTGAAGGGGGCGATCGTGACTGTAACGACTAAGAGACTAACCTTTGAGGAGTATCTAACCTACTCAGACGGGACTGATACTCGCTATGAGTTGGTGAACGGGGAATTAGTCGCAATGAGCATTGGCACCGGGCAACATGGAGAAATCATTGATTTTCTCTATCGACAAATCGATGCTGAGATCGGGCGTAGCGGACGCGACTGGATTGTTAGAGCTGTGGCAATTGGTGTACGTTCTCCTCGCGCTGGCAAGGGGAGCATCCCAATTTTGCAACTTGCCCTAAAAATGAACGACAAAATGAGGCTTTCAGAGATTTCTAGGAATGTTTTTGCACATTTGGGATGCTCCCCTGGCAAGTGGGATACTTCTCGCCTTCCCGATTTGACCGTTATTCCTACTCAGCAGTGGCGCGAGTTGAGAACCCGTGAGGCGGTCATCGATCTCAACGAACCCCCTCCCATCTTGGTGATAGAAGTAGTGAGCGAATCGACAAAAACCGCAGATTATCGGGCTAAGCGTGTTGAGTATAACGTTTTAAATATTCCAGAATACTGGGTAGTTGACCCACTGACATCAAAGGTGACGATTTTCACCTTGGTTGAGGAACTGTATGAAGGTACGGAGTTCGCGGGTACTGAACAGATTGTTTCAAGCACTTTCCCAGAGTTGGTTCTGACAGTCGAACAGATTATTTGGGCTGGGGTAATTCCTAGCGCTGAAGAAAGCTAATGAGATGCGATCTCCTTTTGGTCGTGCCAATGGCATCTGAAACCCAGTTCCCAGCTAGTCCCTACGAACCCAAACACGAGAGGGAGGAATAACTTGTGAAGAGATGGATTGTCTTCAAAACTGAATCAGCTTCATCGAAGGGGTGGAAGGAACGCAAGTTGCAACCTGCTGGACACTTAACCCGGATGCTGGCTGAGTATCTGGATTGTTCTAACAAGGCATTGCCAGAACCAGGCTATCGTCCGCGTGAGTTTGCCCGCTTTGAAGAGTCGGTCGATCCAAACTTCCCGGATGCTAGCACTCATGTTCGTTGGTCTGACTGGGAAGTGAGCCGAGTTGAGCGGTTCAAGTCGGTTGACTCGGCTGAGTATGATGAAATTGTTGTGTGTTATTGCCGCTATTCACCCATTGAGCCGGAGTGGAAGGAGTTACCTAAGATTGGCGTTTTTCAAGAGGGTAAAGTTTAAATAGTATTAGGTAAGCCCTGGGAAAAAGAGGGATACTAAAGCGGTAGTGTGTAGTAATGACAAGTGTTTGTTCCAGGTTGCTCCAAGGGGTCAACTATTAGGGCAATGAAGTAATCTTCTGGGTTGTAAATTTCTAGAGAAAATAATACCCCATCCCACATTTCACTTGGAGCATTTTTTGAAGCTTGTATACAGTTCTCGTGTTTTAGATAGCTAACTGTGATGTGTTCGTAGGAACTTTGTATTTCAATTACAACAATTCCTTTATCTAACTCTCTATAACCTTTAACAGCTTGTTCTTTGATATATGCTCCTAGCTGGGAAAAGATATATCGAGGTACTGGGAGAAGACGGTGATAAAATTCTGGTGTATACAGAAAATCGTCTTCTCCACCTTCAATTATAGAAGCGTTGGGTTTTCTGTTGCGTCTCTTTTGTTCAAAAGTTCGCTTGCTTTTACTCTGAAAACCTTGACCGTTCTTTTTGCCACTCTTTTCTACTTTTGCTTCAAATCGTATACCGTATATTGCAGCAAATTCACTAATTTCTTCTAGAGTTTCATAAGATGCATTACGGAGGAATGACGTAGCTTGAAGCATCCTACGATATAAAAGAGTGTCTAGATGGTTATCACCCACAGTTCTGATACTAATTTTCAATGCTTGATTCCAAAGCTGCTCAGCCTCATCAAATTGATGTTGACACATATAAAGCTCTGCTAAATTATGCAGGCTAGTGGCAACATCAGGATGATTAACTCCCCAGCGAGCTTGAGACTTTTCTAGATACTGTTGACACCAATATTCATAAACCTTATATAATCCTTGACTCTGATAAAAATTCACTAAACCATTAAAAGACCAAATAATTTCCTCATCGCTTAAATACTTAAATAGATTTCTAATAATTTCTTCCAAATGAGGTATGAATGGAGCTGTTGCTTTAATTTCATTATGGGGTATCATTTGAGGAAGTTGTTTTGCTATCTCCACCAATTTCGTAGTGAATGAATTTTTAAAACTTGACGATTGAAATGATTTCTCTAATTTATCTCGGAAAAACTCCCGAACTAATTGATGCAGGCGATAAGTGTTGTCACCTATTCGATTCAGGAGATGTAAACGCGCTAAGATAGACCGAGAAGCTTCAAAACTTTCCTTCAAATTCTGTAACAGTTCTTCTGTTGATTCTTCTGAGATAGGTTGCTCATCGTTTAGGGTTTGTATTATTAATAATGGTAAACATTGCTCTGCTGCGATTTCTTCTACTAATAACCAAGGAATTGGAGCCAAAGCGAACAAACTTATTAGACAGCCTAGCTCTTGAGTATCTGCATCTAAGCGCTCCCAACTCAATTCAAAGGCATCAGCAACACCTAGCTCTGCTGTCATTGTTGGATCAGCTTTTTCTAGGGCTACATGCTTAATTCTTTTCCGCTCTAAGCGTCGTAGCATTTCTGATAGAGACAAATCCTCTTCTTCTGCTAGGTAGCGTCCTACTAACTCCAGTCCTAAAGGTAAATAACCAAGCCATTCACACAGTTTCTTAGCAATCCAAGGCTCCTGTTTCAGTCTTTCTCTTCCAATCAATGACCTCAATAACATTAATGAAGCTTTTGGTTTCAAAAGAGATAAGTTCAGATTGGCTAGAGGTACACCTACTCTCTCTCTGGTTGTTATAAGTATCTTAAAGCGAGATAAAGACTCTGGAGGGAGATAAGATTTTAGTTCCTTGTAATTGCTGACATCATCTACTACAATTAACACTTCACCTTTAATCCACCTTTGCCAGCAAAACTCTACTTGACCTGCTAACTTCAGTTTCTCTGGCAGATGAAAGTCTTTGAAGTGGGTTAATGCAAATTCAACTATTTGTAAACCGATATCTCCACGTTTTGGATACAGCCAGCAAATCCCACCTGAATACGTCTGTAATTCTAAGGCGTGTCATCAATTAGCTACACATCCCGTACCAGTAGTGAATTCTGGCTGTCAGGCTCGTTCGAGCTTTATAGCCGTAAAAGCCTTGCTCTGACAGCATTCTACATTTAATTGATGACACGCCCTAGATGCCTCAATGAATAGTGAATAGCTAGTTCCGTTTTTCCAACTCCGCCCATACCTGCAATCGCAATAATAGGAATTCGGTTTCCAGATTGCAATTTCTTTTGTATTTCTTCGAGTTCTTCTGAACGACCAATAATGTCAATAACACCCCTACGGGGAATATTGTTAGGAATACTGATACTAGTGTCATGAGCCTCTTGAGAGAAAATATACTCAATAACCTCTTGAATAGTTTCTATAACAATTTCTAAAGTTATTCTTTTTCCTTCAATAATGTTTTTTACTTCTTGGTCTTCCGAATTCCTTAAAAGAGAGAAATAAAGTGGCTGTGGAAAGCTAAATTCGAGAGAAGCCGCTCCAAACATTTTATACGCTAGTAACCCTGCCGCTTTCTTGAGCTTTTCATAATCTGTTTCTCTAATTCCCGGAAGTTGACTAAGTTCATCAATTAGATAAAATTTAGCATTATCTAAGTTAGGGAGATTGCTTGGTATTGAGATTTTTCTAAGAACATTTATTACTAAAATTGTTTGATAATTTGTCGTTTCACAGAGTTTTTTAATAAAATTAGATAGTTGAGTATTTAATGAGCCAAGCGTGTTAGAATCAGTAGCTTGTGCTACCTCTAGAAGGTAAGGCAAATTATTCCTGCTTTTATTTTTTCGACCAAATCCACAGTTTGTTGCAAGAAGATAGCTTGAGAATGATTCCGGAAATTGGCTTTCAAGTTCAATAAATCTCTTGAGCGCATTGATTACTGGTTCATCGCTAGCCTTAAACGGTTCATTAGATGCTTGTGTTTTAACTTGAACTCCAATAAATTTTCCATCCTTTCGTTTAACTAAGATATCTTCATGATGTTCACAAAATAGGCAGTCAAACTCGCAGTCATCAGCAAGTAGTGACAAAGCAAGGCTAGCGGCATAACTAGCTTGGTACCGCAATCGCCTTTGCATATCATCCCCAGGGTCATTACTACTCAGGATTGTCTCAGGTGTAATAGGTTGCTGCATAAGTAGCCAATGTAGTAACTTTTACTAGTATGCCCTTGGAGAATATAAAGGTATGCCTAACCCCGTGAAAAACTGCCAAACTTAGAATAGGATGAATTTCCTCTGTTCTCTGTGAAGCTAGAGAACTTACTGTTAGCCGTAGGAATCCTGGCAGTCGTTGTGATCGCATCCTCCTCCCCGAAGTCCACTCCCCAAAGCCGAAGCAGTACGAGAACCGATCGCATCTTGTTAAGCTGCAATATCACCAGATACTGGCTCAAAATGCAGCACCATAATTTGCTCTGGACGTAAACCAAGAGACTCATAAGTGCGTCCTGTGCGATCGCTAAATTTAACTTCAAACGCCTTACCATCAGCGAGGATTTCAACAACAGTACCCACCTGCCCACGCCACAGATTAAACTCAGGCAAATTGACTGTAAGAGCAACAACATCTAACAACTTGACTGCATCTGTCATATAAACCTCCAACTCTTACAACGGGTAGCAAGTTGTCAATCTTGGAGTATCTGAGCCATGTTCGATAATCCAACCGCTACGGATTGTAGCGCTCCTCTCCCCCCATTCAAGCACAAAGTCAAGGCTATAACGTTGCCCATAGTCATCCCTTCGTCCTAGCTGTACCTCATGTGTTTTGACTACTTCCAGTAAAATCCTGCGTAGCTCCTCTGCATCACTAGCAGTCATGCCAAGCATGGATTCAAACAAACGTGCCTTATGTTTGCCTCGATCGTGCGTGGAATTTAGACAGTAATCACGTAACTTACGGACATCAACCACAGCATGCTCTGCATTCGGAATTATCATACAACCGACACAGACGGTTTAAGCCAAAAGTCTTTCAATATATACCCGAACATCTGGAAATGCCAACGGCGCTATCATCCTCTACTCAACACAGACACAATGTACTGATTGAGACTCACATTTTCCCTATCAGCCTTCTCAGCCAAACGACGATGCAAAGATTTAGGCATCCGCAAGAGTAACTTACCACTGTAGGTATCATCAGTACTGGGTAAAGGAATCTCATCTCCCTCTTCATAAGCTGTCTCAATCCACAACTCCCGCGCCTCGTTTATATTTGCGATCGCTTCATCCAAAGTTTCACCTTGAGTCAGACATCCAGGCAAGTCTTTAACCTGAGCAACATATCCCCCCTCAGAAGCCGGGTAAAGTGTTACTGGATACTGAATATTTAAGTAATATTCCAACGGTTGCTTCTCAATCTGCTTGTTTTTCTGATTCAGTGTCTTCATCGCTCCATTCTTCCAAGTTCAATAATTCAACAATTTGCTGGACATAAATTCCCTTAACTTTCTGTCCACCTTTTTTGGGTACCGTGATTTTTCTACCTTGTGAATCTCGAAAACTATGGTGGCTACCCTTAGACCTTTTCTCTTCAAAACCAAAAGCTTCCAGCAGGTAGCGCACGTCCTCAAACCGCACTTCCGGTGGTTTGTTGAGAAATTGCTCTACTAATTTCTCTAATCAGGGTCTTCACTCTTGAGATCGTACATCGTAGGCAGCGTTTCTCTAGGTGATTTAGGCGGGTCAGTTTGAGGAACAGGGTATTGATATGGAAACATAGAGTTTGGAGGAATGCTGGCTCTATGCTAATGGTACATAGAGTCTGAGCAAGCCCAACTCTTCCTCCCAGTTCTCCAATGTCTTAACCCTTTTCTGTCAAACTGGGATGAAACCTTGATTTTTGGTGAGCTGAACAAGGTCAATTCGTTGAATTTTCCCAATAGTGATACAGGAGGGTTAACAAGCTTTCCTTCTGCCCTCTGCCTTCTGCCTTTTGCCTTCTTGCACTCAGTTATTCCCCAACAATCGGCTCTGTGACACGTTAGGTCGATTAGGATTCAACGTTGTTCGCTCTCCATAACGCAGCAACCGCTCAATCGTTGCCAAACGGTTGTCCCACACGCGGACTTGATACGGTTGCTCTACTGCTTGATTACGCATCCAGCGTTGGAATTGGGAGCGAAACGAGGACAGGAAAGCGTTTGTTGAAAGCACATTTTGCGTCGATGGCTCTTTGACCAGCGTATCCAGCAATTTTGCCAGAATATCGGCTTGTTTGCCCCACTCGGAGAGATCGGATTCCTGAATCGAGACGCGATGATTCGCCAAGAGGTAACTCCATTCCCGTTGTAATGCGGCATAACGTGCGGCTGCGGCTGGAAAAGGCTGGCGATAGGGGATGGGTTCGGAGGCGGGTTGCGTATTTCTCCCCTGAGTACGAGCAAAGACGTTAGTTAAAGCCGTATCGAGATTCTCCACTGCAAACAACGCATACCCCCCAGCGGGTAAATCTCGCAGCAGTTGAATTTGATCGACCGCTGTCATCGTCGGCATATTCAATAGCCGAATAGCTGGCAAAATCAGTGCAGAACCCAGTGACGAATCTGATAGCGAGGGTTGTGCTAGTGTTTGCAACGCCCTGCTATCCATGGCATACGTCATGGGAACCATCAGGTCAATGTCCCCCCGAATTGCCCAATCTTCCCAGTTTTGTTGCAGCCGTTGCACGCGTTCGGCACGGGGCAGGGGAAACACCGCAGCTGAGAGAATTAAGTTAGGGCGTTGCGATCGCAAACGCTGTGCTACCGTTGCAACAAAGCTGTCGATTTGCTGCACGCGAAAGTTAGTCCACTTCTGCCATAACTCGCGATTACTGGGGTAAACTTTAATCGGGTCGTAACCCGTCTGTTCCTTAAATATCTGACGCGCTGCCTGACCGTAGCCATAGCTTTGCTTCCCTTGAACGTCTTGGAACGGGTAGCGAATGTAGTCCAGCTGAATGCCATCCACATCGTAGCGAGTGGCAATCTCCTCGATGAGTGCTAAGAGATAACGCCGTACTTCTGGATTCGCTGGGTCGAAGAAGGCCTTTTTCGTATCTGAAGCGAACAGACGCCCTTGGCGATCGAACATTGCCCAGTCGGGATGAGCCTTTAGTACGGGGCCCGGATAGTTGGCGGGTTGGTTCAAGATGGCATTGTGGCGTTGATTTGCCGCAGCAAAGGCCCACACCCAGGCGTGTAACTCCATCTTCCGCTCGTGGGCTAACTTCACTGCTGCGGCTAAGGGGTCCCAACCTCGCGTGAGCGGATTTTGCTCGGGTGCGACGCGGCTGGGGTAGATGGGATAGCTGGCATTAACCGTTTCAAAAAAGACTGTATTGAAGCCTGCTGCGGCTAATTTGTCGAAAATTTTGGCTAAATCCTGTTCTGACTTAGCCTTGACGATCGTACCCCGATCCAACCAAATCGCTCGAATCTCCGGCTGCGCGAGCCTCCGATCCGTTGGATAGTTGTCCCACAGCAGGCGTCGGGCTTGGAACCACTGCTGCCTCGCGGCGTCGTAGTCTCCTTGGGCAATAGCGTTGCGGAAGCCTTGTAATTTAGACCTCGCTTCAGCTACCACTCGATTGGTCGAGTTGGTTGCTGTTGTTTGAGCGAGAGCCCCCGCCTCATCCGAACCCGTTGTTCCCTTGGCACTTGCCACGAGAAATTGCTGAACGGCAGCACCCGTCTGCGACTCTACATTGCTGTTCATCGCGTTGGCAGTCAGTAGGGTGCTTTCAAACCGACCGAGCAGATTTTCCAAATCCTGACTCATCACCGCGACTTGCGTTGCTGTGAGAGTTCCTGTTTTATTGGGCGACACTTGGGCGGGAGCTATCCCAACATCTGGGTTAGCATCAGGGTCAGTTTGGGCGAAATTGCCAGGAGGTAGCCGGACGCCGCGTACTGGCTGGTTGGGTAGCTCAACGTTGCGGAGGGGTTGGTTGCTGGGGGGAGTTGCAGGCTTTTTGGCGGTTAAGGCTTGAGCGGGGACGCAATAGCGCTGCGAACCCGCAGGCGCTGGCCCTGGTTTTGTCGGAGCTAGATTGTAGCGCTCGACGGCGGCGCGTAACCAAGCAGTATCTACCTCAGCGGGTGCGGCGGCATTGAGTCCCCAGCGCCAACCGAAAAAGGTAGATTGGTTGGTTGTCACCACAGCGGGCGGGTTGTCATTTTGACTCCACACAGCAGCAGTGGAGGAATTCAAGCTAGACGGAATGACCACACCACCTTGCATGTTATTCGCTCGCCCCACTTGCTGTACCCACATCTGGGCGTTGGTTTTCAAGGGCTCTAAGGTGGAGGGCTTAGTCAGAGCAAAGCCCCAATAGGCACCCAAAAGCGATCGCAATTGGTTGCGGATTTCAGGTTGGGACAGCGCACCTGCCGGGCCACTTGCGATGGTTCGGCCGCCCTGACGCATCCATTCTTGCAGTGCCGCCATCTGCACGGGTTCGATGCTTTGGATATTCGGCAAAAACAGCAATTGAATGCTGCCCAAGTCCGACACTTGCTGAACTTGAGAAAAGTCAATTACG
>DATNPC010000432.1:0-2515 GCA_036703375.1 Allocoleopsis sp. | reverse complement strand
GGCACCAAGCAGGTAAAAAAACAAGCGCTAGCCGACTTCAGAGTTGGAGTTGATAATGTCATCTTCTCCGTTGATATTCTGCAAAGCCGCGTTCTCGTGTTGTTGGTTATGCGCCAGGATGAACCCTTCTCCGGTCAATGGAGTCTGCCAGGAACATTGGTGCGTCAGGGAGAATCGTTAGAGGATGCTGCACATCGGATTTTAGCAGAGAAAATCCGGGTGAAAAACTTATACTTGGAGCAACTTTACACCTTCGGCGGACCGGGACGCGACCCAAGAGAATCTCCTAAAAGCTTTGGCGTTCGTTACTTATCCGTTAGTTACTTCGCACTCGTGCGCTTTGAAGAAGCAGAATTAATAGCCGATGGTGTAAACGGTATTGCTTGGTATCCCGTTAAACAGGTACCGCAACTTGCTTTTGACCATAATCAAGTCTTGGAATATGGATACCGCCGTTTGCGAAATAAATTGGAGTACAGTCCGATCGCCTTTGACGTATTACCGGAAGTCTTTACTCTCAGCGATTTATATCAGTTATATACCACCGTTCTAGGAGAGAACTTCGCCGATTATTCTAATTTTCGCACTCGCCTTTTAAAACTGGGTTTCCTCGCTGAGACAGGTCTTAAGGTATCGCGCGGTGCGGGTCGTCCGGCAAGTTTGTATCGCTTCGATGCTGAGGCTTTTGCTCCGTTGAAAGATAAACCTTTAGTATTTATTTAATGATTCCTGTTTGTAGTAGGCGCTTGAGCGCCCCTCATACGAGGACTAAAGTCCTCACTACGAACTCTTGCATAGTATGGTTCTATTGCTGGACACCATATCACCCAAGTGGGTGATGTTTTAGTGGGCTGCCTACAGCCAAAATCTAAAGATGTTTCACCTTCCATAGCGCGAGATTTGAGGGCAATCCCTTGAGATAGAACACCCATTCGCTCATTCTCTTCACCATTTCTCCCAGCCCTCTTATCCTCGTTCGCTCGGAAAAAAGCGAATAAGTTTACTTTACCAACCTTATCTAGTGCTGAAATGAGACTCTAAACGCATCGATAGTGAGTCAAAATGACTTTTGAAATCTATTTGTCGATGAATGGTAATTGGTAATGGGGACGACGTTCCAATTACCAATTGCTACCTATTAACAATCAGCTCTTACTGCGGCTCTTAATTTGCTACAGATACCTGAGTCAAGCAAGAGCGATCGCTTCATTATGTCAACATTTCAATGAATAGAAATATGCAAAGGCAAGTGTTATTATCAGCCTGCAATTTGGCTTACGAATTTGCTGTAGGCAAATCCTTGTTTCAGGGCGTCAATGTTGCTATCGAGAGAGGAGATAAAATTGCCCTAGTCGGTGCGAACGGAGTGGGAAAATCAACGTTATTAAAAATATTGGCTAGGCAGCTCGATCCGCAATATGGTTCATTGGTGAGCGATCGCTCGATCTATTACCTACCTCAAATCGCTGGAATTCATCCTGAAGTCAGAGATAAGACTGTCCTAGATTTTCTCAATTCCATCTCAGATGACTGGTGGGAGATTAGTAATACCTTAGAATCTCGCCTAGGAACATCATTAGATTTATCAGTTCAAGTGGGGAGTTTAAGCGGTGGCGAATTAACTAAACTATTTCTTGCCATTGGCTTGCACCAAGAGCCAGCAATACTATTACTGGATGAACCAACGAATCATCTGGATGTTTTGGCTCTCGAAAACCTCACAACTGTCTTAACTGAGTTTGCTGGAGCATTTGTTATTGTTTCTCATAAGCCTTTCTTTCTCGATAGAGTTGCCAATACGACTTGGGAGCTAACTCCTGGAGGAGTAATGGTTTATGGTGGTAACTTTTCTTTATTCAAAGCCCAAAAAGAAACGGAACTTCAAGCCACATTGAGAGAACATGAGGTTGCTAAAAAAAAACTGAAACGGGCTAAAGAAGCGGCGCAAAAAGAACAACAGCGTGCAGCGCGATCGCGAAGAGAAGGACGCTTGCAAGCACAGGATGGCAGCATGGGCAAAGCCGAGCAAGATTATTTTGCAAATCGTGCATCGGCTTCTGCTGCAACGGCTGCAAAAAAACACGATTTCGCGATCGCTCAGGCAGTGCAAAAAATTGAGAACTCAAAAGTCAGAACGAATAAGGTTGCCAATATCTGCTTAGAGGGGGGCAGTAGTAAAAAGGGAAGAAACTTAATCGATATCCAAATGGCTCATCTGAAAATTGCCAACCATTCGCTAATCGAGGATATACAGCTACACGTCTCCTATGGAGATCGAGTTACAATTTCTGGCGCTAATGGTTCGGGAAAGTCCAGCTTGATTCAAGCAATCCTTGGGATTAAGTATTCAAGTACTTCAGTAATTTTTGCATCAGGTCAGATTTCGATTGCTCCAGATCTGAAAGTCGTCTATCTCGATCAAAACTACGATTTAGTAGATAGGCGAAAAACCGTTCTGGAAAACATGCAACAAGCCAACCCAAGGTTGAATTATCAAGTTTTAAGACAGCAACTA
>DATNPC010000431.1:0-5820 GCA_036703375.1 Allocoleopsis sp. | reverse complement strand
TTGGAGTTCGGATGGTCGTACCTTGGCGAGTGGTAGTTTTGACAACTCGGTGCGGTTATGGGATATCGCTGAAGGGAGTGAAAAGCAAACCTTACAAGGACACACCCATTGGGTATGGTCAGTAGATTGGAGTCCCGATGGTCGTACCTTAGCAAGTGGCAGTTTTGACTCTTGTGTGAGGTTGTGGGATGTTGCTACTGGTAGTGAAAAGCACGTTTTGCACGGTCACACCACTGGTATACGCTCAGTCAGCTTCCATCCGGATAGTCGTACTTTAGCCAGTGGCAGTTATGACGGCTCGGTGCGGTTATGGGATGTCGTTGAAGGGGATGAAAAGCAAGCTTTGCAAGGACATACCAATTGGGTCTGTTCAGTCGCTTGGAGTCCGGATGGTCGAACGCTCGCCAGTGGTAGTTATGACGGTTCGATTCGGTTGTGGGATGTCACTACCGATGGTGAAAAACAAGTGTCCCTCGGTCATCCCACTAGCGTATGCTCCGTAGCGTGGAGTCCAGATAGTCGAACCCTAGCCAGTGGCAGTTATGACGGTTCGGTTCAGGTGTGGGATGTCATCGACGGTAACTGCCTACAAGTGTTGCAGGGTCATACCAGTGGGGTATGGGCACTAGATTGGAGTCCGGATAGTTGTATCTTGGCTAGTGGTAGCGATGACCAAACCGTTCGGTTGTGGGATGTTGCCGATGGTTCTCAAACGCAAGTATTGCAGGGTCACACCAGTTGGGTACGTTCAATCGCATGGAGTCCGGATGGTCTGCGGCTAGCCAGTGGTAGCCAAGATGAGACGATTAAGCTATGGGATATCAAAACAGGTGGATGCGTTAAAACCCTGAGAGCCGATCGCCTTTACGAAGGCATGAATATCACTGGTGCGATCGGATTAACGACAGCACAGAAGGCAACGTTGAGGGCGTTGGGAGCAGTGGAGGGTTAACGATGTTGGAGTTAGTCGGCTCTGAACCGCTAACTACTCGCCAGCCCTCACGGGAGTATTTATTTGCTTAGAGTTCCCTCAGCGTACAACCGCCAAGTTATTCCCAAGGCGAGAAAGCTCCTCCTCTAGCTGAGCTAACGGCATTTCCTCCGGGCCCGGAACCCCCAAACGGCGCAGATTCACCCTCTCGTTCGCCGCTTCCCGTTCGCCGACAATTGCAATCAGTGGAATCTTTCGCGCTGAGAGTTCCCGAATCTTCTTAGCAATCGTGGCATCATCCACATGCAGTTCTGCCCTGATTCCCATCCGCTTGAGCCTTGCAAATACGTGTTCTGCCCAGTCTGCCGACTTCTCAGATATTGAGGCAACAGCAACCTGAACGGGTGCTAGCCATAGCGGTAATGCACCTTGGTTCTCCAGCAAGATACCAATCCAACGCTCAATCGAACCTAAAACAGCCTGGTGCAGCATCACGGGCTGTTCCAACTTACCCTCTTGATTGACGAAGGACAACTCAAAAATTTGCGGGAAATTGAAGTCAACCTGAATCGTGCCGCACTGCCAAGAGCGTCCGAGACGATCTTCCAAACTTACCTCAATCTTGGGACTGTAGAAAGAGCCTTCACCGGGCAACAATTCGTAAGCATATCCCAATTCCTGACAGGCATTAATCAACGCTCCTTCTGCCTTATCCCAAAGTTCGTCAGAACCCAAGCGTTGCTCCGGCCGGAGGGAAATTCGGATGGCAAACTTCTCGTAACCGAATGCGGCATACAGCTGTTTAACCATATTGAGAAAATTGCCAATCTCGCCAATCAAGTCCGCTTCTCGGCAAAAGATGTGGGCATCATCTTGCACGAATTGGCGCAAGCGCATACACCCCGAAAGCGTACCCGACGGTTCATTGCGATGCACGATGCCAAATTCCATCAACCGCATGGGAATTTCCCGGTAACTTCGCTTGTGGGCTTTGAAAATGGCGATGTGAGCGGGACAAGACATCGGCTTCAAGGCGTAGTCCAAGCGAATCGCCTCCGAGTCGCTATTTTCTGCACTATCCCGTTCTCGACTACCGACGACAAACATGTTGTTGCCAAACTTATCCCAGTGGCCAGACTTCTCCCATAGCGAACGACTCAATGCTACAGGCGATCGCACTTCTTCAAATCCATGCGACTGATAAACTTGTCGCATAACCTCTTCAATCGTCCGAAATACCCTCAAACCCATAGGATGCCAGAACACCATACCGGGACTGTGTTCTTCAAAATGAAATAAATCCATCGCTTTTGAGATCGCTCGATGGTCGTACATTGTTGTTTCTCCTGTTGATACTTACTAAAAACCCCCTCCGAGGATTGCCTGGAGGGGGGAACGTTCGAGTATTACTTGCCCATGACGAATTACATCACGTCCCTCCAGGCGCGATTGGGGTGGTAGTAGTAGTTGTTGACAGGAAGTGAGCCAAAAAATTCATCGGTTGCAATCCGCTCAACGTTAACGTTGTCACTAATAACTGTTTGCTGCTTGAAGAGGCTGGCGCTTGGCGAACTACTGAGGAACGATCAATTAAAAACCCCTCCGCAGCGTTGCCTGGAGGGGTGAATCGATGTTTTGCTTCTAGTGAAAGCAGGCTCGTCTCACAACCCTCCTGTGTGGGTAGTCAGGGTAGTTCCGGTAGTGGTTGTCAGATAGAGCTTCGCTGCCATCACGAGTTACAAAGACTTACTCAATCACATTTTTAAAGTCTATACAGACTATTTAAGCAACTGTGTGACATTTGTCAAGTCAATCGCTGTCAAAATCTAGTACCCATCCAGTTCTACAATAAATGGGCGCAATCTTTAGCCTACATTTAACCGCTCGATGTCAGATTCCCTAAAACTTCCCAAAAAATTAATGCTTCTCGGCTCGGGAGAGCTGGGTAAAGAATTTGTAATTGCTGCTCAACGATTGGGCAATGATGTGGTTGCTGTCGATCGCTACGAGAATGCACCCGCCATGCAAGTTGCCGATCGCTCTGAAGTCATTTCTATGCTCAGTGCCGAGGATTTGGAGCGAGTCGTTGCAAAGCACCAGCCCGATTTTATTATTCCAGAAATCGAAGCGATTAGAACGGAGAAGTTATTGGAATTCGAGCAGCGAGGAATCACTGTCATTCCCACGGCTAAAGCCACTAACTACACGATGAATCGCGATCGCATTCGAGAACTAGCGCATCAGGAGTTAGGGATTAGAACCGCTAACTATGCTTATGCAACGAGCTTGGATGAGCTGATTGCGGTTTCCGAAAAAATCGGGTTTCCCAATGTTGTCAAACCTGTGATGTCTTCTTCGGGAAAAGGTCAATCTGTCGTCGAGTCGCCAGAGGACGTAGAACGGGCTTGGAATTATGCGATCGAAGGCGCTAGAGGAGATACCCAGAAGATTATTGTCGAGGAGTTTATTCAATTTGAACTCGAAATTACCTTATTGACGATTAAGCAGTGGAATGCACCCACCATCTTTTGTCCGGCGATTGGGCATCGTCAGGAACGAGGAGACTATCAAGAATCTTGGCAACCCGTTCCCATGTCTGAGGAATTCGTAAGGGAGGCAGAAGCAATCTCAAAAAAAGTCACGGATGCTTTAGGGGGAGCTGGAATTTTTGGGGTAGAGTTCTTTGTCACCAAAGATGAAGTGATTTTTTCAGAACTTTCTCCCCGACCTCATGATACGGGAATGGTCACGTTAATCTCTCAAAACTTCAATGAATTTGAACTCCATCTGAGAGCTGTTTTAGGTTTACCCATTCCTAAGATAGAGCAGCTAGGCCCATCAGCCAGTGCGGTAATTTTAGCCAAGGATTATTCAGATACCATCCGGTTTGAAGGCGTTGCTGATGCCTTGTCGGAGCCAGATGTCGATTTGAGACTATTCGGTAAGCCGGATTCGCGCCCTTACCGCAGAATGGGAGTTGCGTTAGCCAAGGGAAACGATATTCAGGAGGCTAGAGAAAAAGCAGTAAGAGCCGCTGGCAAAATTGAGATTGTTAGTGAATGACGAGGTAGCGATAAGTTCCAAACAGATTAGTTCAGTTTGGATCGATTGTCACGATTCTCCTCTAATAACTAATAACCAACAACTAATGACAAAGAACTTCCTCCCCGCTGACATTGCTCAGTTAACGGAATCGACATCGATCGCACTTGCTCAAAGTATCGAGCAAATTCCCATTACAACTCCTCTCAACCCGCAGCCAATTCCAACAACTTACGTGTGCCAAGGTAATGGTGGTACGCCTATTTTATTACTACATGGTTTTGATAGTTCTGTATTGGAGTTTCGTCGTCTACTACCCAGGCTAGCGGCTGAAAATGAAACGTGGGCAGTCGATCTGTTGGGCTTTGGATTTACGGAACGCTTGCTAGAAATTCCGATTAGTCCAACCGCGATTAAAACTCATCTCTACTATTTTTGGAAAACGCTGATTGGTAAACCCGTAATTTTGGTCGGTGCTTCCATGGGAGGGGCAGCCGCTATTGACTTTACCCTATCCTACCCACAGTCAGTTCAGAAATTAGTGCTGCTTGATAGTGCTGGATATGCAACTCCGCCGAATATTGGCAAGTTTATGTTTCCCCCCTTGAGCTATCTGGCGACGGCATTTTTGAGTAACCCAAAAGTCCGCCAGCGAATTGGTATGAATGCCTATTATGATGCAAGCTTTGCTTCGCTTGATGCTCGATTATGTGCCGCGATGCATTTAAAGTCAAACGGTTGGCACAAAGCGTTAATTTCCTTTACAAAAAGTGGAGGTTATACTTCATTCGGGGAGAAATTGTCCCAGATAAACCAGCCGACGCTGATTTTATGGGGAGAGTTCGATCGCATTTTGGGAACTGCCGATGCCTACAAGTTTCACGATGCGATCGCGAATTCTCAGCTCATCTGGATCGAAAAGTGCGGCCATGTTCCTCACCTCGAACAGCCCGAAATTACGGCTCAGTATATTTTAGAATTCCGAGATAGACAGGCAGAAAATCTTTTCCCCTAGTCTTGGGATGTGTATTTTACGATTGATGAAACACTAGGAATTTGAAACTATTGATGATACTATTTGGATGCAGTAAAGCGCTATGACAGTTCCAACCGAGCTAATTGCTCGGCTATCCTAGCAAAAGTACCCGCCTCAAAACCAAATTTTCTAGGCGGGTTTTACTGCTGTCAATGACCAGGAATTGTAATAAGAAATACTCCACTCAATGATGTGGAATGCAACTGGTCACTGCTCGGAAGCGTAATAGAGAGTTTTTTCCATAACTGATAGCCCATATCTCTTTCTACATATTCCAGATTAATCGGGTACATTTTTTCATAGGTGTGATTTTGCCAAGAGCCTAAAAACACGTCTCGTTCCAAATCGTTTAAATATTTGCCCGTCTTGGCAAAAATTTAGTTTATCTGCAAAGTCTAAGGCTTCGTCAACACCCATATCTATCTAGAAAATAAGGCAGACGGCAGACGGCAGAGGGCAGAAGAGATAAGAATTTTCATTCCTTGGTTGTGAACGCAGCTCATTGCCTTTGCCTTAAAAATAAAATCTTAGATGCGAGTTAATCCCATACTCTTTAAAAGAGGTAACGCCATCAGCCGATTCAAGTAACTTTTTTAAAAATACACTATTTTGATTTGAAGTGTGAATGTCTACATGGCTCAGAGGCAATGCGATCGCATTGCCTGTCGTGCCTCCTTGAAGCCATAGTTTGACTCAACTAGAATGTCTTTTTCACTCTCTCAACAGAAAATTTTTATTCCTGAATCAATTCTGTGTCACTGTGCTCTAAGATTGACAGTAGCACTAGGTTGTAAGTTACGCTTTAAGAAGT
>DATNPC010000430.1:0-13407 GCA_036703375.1 Allocoleopsis sp. | reverse complement strand
GCAGAAGGCAGAGGGCAGAGGGCAGAGGGCAGGAGGCAGAAGGCTGACTTGTACCTTCTGACTTGAAAGTGGGGAGTCGGGAATGGGCAATACCACTTTCATTCATGGTTGTGAAATTTTTTCATCGGGACTGCCTTGCATGTTGAACAGGAGTAGGGGCGAGGCATGCCTCGCCCCTACTGATGAGGGTTCAAGACAAGGGTTTGAGTAAATGCTCCGGTGCGACTTCACACCAGTAAGGATGGCGCTCGTTGGTCACTCGATAGTACCAAGTCGTATCGATCAAAAATCGATCCGAGATTGTACCTGAACCACTACCTCCTGGTGGAATTGGGTCTGATTGGAGGCAAACACCAACGCGGAAGTTTCCCATCACTTGAGTCAGAGCTCGCGTCAGCGGTTCGAGTTGCTCGACGAGTTTCTGGTACACCTCGACTTTTGGGCTAAATATACCGATGTACCAGCAGTCAGGGATACGAGCGATTAGAGTTTGGCTTTTTTCTAATAACCTGTAGGTGGACGGCTCTAGGGAGGAGTAAGCGCGATTGATCGCGACTTGTATCAGTTCTTTTTCCATTAATGCCTCTTTTAGACCTGAATCAGGCTAAAACGCTGCTTGCTGACACTCACCGCCCCATAGCCTGAATTTCTGATGGTAGCAATAAAGCTTCCCAAACCATGCTACCGATTTCTAGAGACACGATCGCTAATCCGTTATGGCAGTTCAACCGACGTTGGTTTAGCAATGTGAGGCAAGCCCCAACCGAGTTTTTCTCTTAAAATTCGGAAAAATTCTGGGGGTTGTAAGCGGATAAATCGAGCGGCATAGGGCGAACGCTCGATCTGTACGCGATCGTCTTGCAAAACATAGCATCCAGCGTTACCATCAACCACCAAGATGAGCTGGTTAGGAGTTGCAGGAAAAATCGCGACGGGTTCGCTATCTGCAAAAACCAACGCCCTAGAGGCTAAGGAATGGGGACAAATTGGCACCAATTGCAGTACGGGAACTCCAGGGGTTACCACTGCGCCCCCAGCACTCAGAGAATAAGCGGTTGAGCCAGTCGGTGTTGAGAGAATAATGCCATCTGCCGCAATATCCACTACCGCGTGATGTCCCACCTGCACTTCAAAATGACACATACAGGTTAATGGTTCCCGGTGCAGTACCATTTCGTTCAAACACAGTGCTTCCCACCACAGGCTATCCTTCCGCAGAACCTGAACGGTTAGCATTGCCCGCTCTTCAACTTCGTATTCTCCTGCCAGTAGCTGGTCTAAGGCATGAGGTAGCTCGTTCAAATAACTTTCCGTCAGAAAACCCATATGACCCGTATTGATGGTCAGTAACGGGATACCATAGGGAGCGACTTGACGAGCCGCAGCAAGAACTGTGCCATCTCCTCCTAGGACGATCGCAAAACTCATTTTTTCATCAAAACCGGGCGGTGCCAGCTTGTCGAGCGGAGTATGGCAAATCGGCGAGTCAGGCCGAGAGTAGCCGAGAATTCCTCCAACGCCGGTAGTCATCATGACTTCCCAACCCGAAGCGCTCAGTTTGTCTTGCAACTCCATGGCAACCCGACAAGCTACGGGTTTGTGATCGTTGTAGATGATGCCTGCTTTGGGTATGCTCACCAGTCCGTGTTGTAATCAACTATTGGAGGAACAATTAGCGTTGCGGTGCGATCTTCAATCATCTATTTTCCCTGACACTGCCTTCTCAAGGGTTTGCTGTAACAGCGACTGGTTACAAAGCCAAGGATTCCAGAGCGATCGACTGTCGCACCTTTAATTTGCCGAGGTTAACCGTTTTGTGTTAGCAGGTGACGAGCTTAACGTCGAAGAGAGCTTCGCTAGGGTAGCCATTGATTGGCTTCAACACTCCGACGTTTCAACTTTGCCACTGGCTTACAAACAACAGATAACTCCGATTGCAACTTAAATGCTTATCAGCTTATCACTCAGCGATCGCTCCTAGCTTGTTTGATGGGGATGCATTTGAGGTAGGAATCGGGTATTTATACCTGTCCACTCATTTTATCGCGATACATCTTAATCGCTTGCATTTTGTCCAAATGCCCCTCAAGCTTTAAACGGAGTCTTTTTCTTAGCTTTCTTTCTAGTTTTGTTCGTTTCGACTTCTATCTCCTTGAGTTTCTTCATAATCCGGCTAAAGTACTCTTGCAGGTACGCTTCTAAGGTTGTCGTGTCTTTAGGGTCTATGCCAAAGACCTGATACACTTCATCCATAGGCGCATCTAGAGGTTTTCCTGTAGCCAGCACTTCAGTGAAGGCTAGGCGATCGGAAATATTCCAGCCCCACTGAAAAAATCGGAGAATCTGGCGGACTCCTCGCAAGAAACCGAGAGAGAGTCGAGCGATTTTTGAATTCTTCCCAGATAAGCGCTCGCACAAACGGATGATTTCGTAAGCGCCCCAAGCCCTAGTGCCGACAACCGGAAACGTCTGATTAACAGTTTCCGGTACTTCAAGCGCACGAACGGCAAATTTAGCAATGTCTTGAGTGTCCATGTAGGCAATTGGAGAGGAATCGCCGGTAATCCAAATCGACTGACTCTCCAGAATCGGAATAGCGTACTGCCCGATTAGCCCTTGCATAAAGCCACAAGGTCGCAAAATCGTATAGTTCAATCCCGACTCGGCAAGAAATAGTTCCGTACACCGCTTGATTTCCATCAGTGGGACATTCGGAAAATTCTCGGC
The DNA here is from genome assembly GCA_036703375.1 of Allocoleopsis sp. Lineage (GTDB taxonomy): Bacteria > Cyanobacteriota > Cyanobacteriia > Cyanobacteriales > Coleofasciculaceae > DATNPC01. Next base: position 10,680 of record DATNPC010000430.1, on the reverse strand, counting down.
ACCCAAAATCGAGAAGAACACAAACCGTTCGACGCCAGCCGCCGCAGCCGCTTGAATCAGCGAAACTTTGCCCTCCCAATCCACCTGTTTGATGGAAAGAGAGTCTGTGGGTCGGGATGTTGCCGCATCGATGACAGCTGTTATGCCTTCAAGAGCAGGCTTGAGAGTTTCTGGAGCAGTGAGATCGCCTTGTACAATTTCAGCTCCCCATTCTTTTAAAAAAGCTGCTTTCTTTGCACTGCGTACAAAACAGCGTACTTGATGGCCTTCGTCTAGAGCACGACGAACCACCTGTCTTCCTAAGGTGCCTGTTGCACCCACGACCAACAAGTTCATCTATAAAATTTAGTAAGGTTTCTTAAACTTTCTACACAATCTTATCAGAAATGCTCCAACGATCCCAGAGAAGAGTTCTCAAAAGAAGGAGCTAGAGACTGGAAACTTAGCAGTAGAGAAATCAGCGGAGCTTTTCTATTTAGGGTTTAAGCTCGCTAGCTTAGCGTCTGCGTCCTGCTTTAAATCGTTTCCAGTCCCTAGTTCTCAGTCTCTACCCGGCTTTAAGCCTCCTCTTCTCCTCCCTGAATTTTCAGGAGTAAAAAGCCTAAACCCAAGCCCACGAGAATCAGAGTAGAGGATAATACGGCTGCGTTGAAAATCTCACTATTCATCCAATCATCTCCTAAATGCGTTTGCCGAGCGCGCGCGTAACACGATCGCGAAAAAGTTTGATAACTATAACATTAGCTTTTCATCACCACTTCACACCTAGCTGCTTGAGACTGGGTGCGAATACTGAAGACGATGGGCTAAGAGTATCTAAACCTATAGAGCGTATTTTATTACGGCAGGGCGATCGAGTTCCAGCAACGGCATGGTGTCTAGAGGGGAGTCACCCAAATTGAACAGGAAACCAGAAAAATGAAGATAGAGAAAACTTTTGTTACAAAAAAAAGCCACTCCCTGCGGACACGTCCCCGCTTAGCGATAACGCTGGGAGACCCAGCCGGAATTGGCCCCGAAGTCTTGCTCAAAGCCTTAGCTGACCCAGAGATGGCGACCAATTGCGAGCTGACGGTTATTGGGACGAGATCGCTCTTACAAGACACCTACACCCAGTTGAGGCAACAGAGCCTGGAGCAGGGAGATGAGCTAGTCGATCCCAACCAGTTATCCATTCTGGACATCGAGTTAGACGCATCAACCCAGCGTCAAATCGCGATCGGTGTTGGGAATGCAGCCAGTGGGGAAGCAAGTTTTGCTTATTTAGACAAGGCGATTACGGGTACCCTAGCCGGTGAGTTTGATGGCATTGTCACCGCACCGATCGCAAAATCACTATGGAAAGCAGCCGGACACGAGTATCCCGGACAAACGGAAGTCCTAGCTGAATATTCTGGAGTAACGCGATTTGGGATGTTATTTGTCGCGCGATCGCCTCATAGTGGTTGGTTGCTGCGAACCCTGCTTGCCACCACTCACATCCCGCTGCGTCAAGTCGCCGATGCCCTCACGCCTGAGCTAATGACCACTAAACTTGACCTGTTAGTTGAGTGTTTGCGAGTTGATTTTGGGTTGGAAACTCCCCATATTGCGATCGCTGGCTTAAATCCGCATAGTGGCGAACAGGGACAACTGGGTCGCGAAGAACTCGATTGGCTGATTCCCTGGTTAGAGCAAGAACGCCAAAACCGTCCTGGATTGAGCTTGGATGGCCCCGTGCCACCGGACACGCTCTGGGTGAAACCGGCTCAAGCCTGGTACAATACTTCCCCGCCTAGTAGTGCTTGTGATGCTTACTTAGCGCTTTATCATGACCAAGGCTTAATTCCCGTCAAACTTATGGCATTTGACCGAGCGATTAATACAACGATTGGGTTGCCGTTCGTTCGCACGTCTCCCGACCACGGGACGGCGTTTGATATTGCGGGTCGGGGCATTGCCAATGCTACCAGTATGAAAGCCGCAATCCAACTAGCGGCAGAACTCGTTCACCAACGGCTGAGCGTTCAATTTTAATGATGAAGGAGACACTCTCGATGAAAATCAAGCCGCTGATTTTTCCAGCGATCGCTGTTTTGTTCGGTACGGTGCTGAATGGAGCGGCATTCGCTAGACCGCTCGATCGATACGAACAAGAAGTGAACAATCAGCTGCAACAGGCGATTCAAACAGCGAAAGAAGAAGGGTTTCAGCTATCGTTCCCGCGAAATGTCGCGAAGTTACCTCCTGGAGCCGAAGCCCCAAAAACCGTATTACTCTACCCCAATCAGGAGTATACCTTCGTCGCCGTCTGCGATCGCAATTGCGATCGGATCAAGCTGAGGCTCAAGGATATGGATGGTAAGAGCGTAATGTCCAATCCCAATAATGATGCGGTTGCCGTGATTAACTATAAGCCGCCATCGCAGCAAAGATATCAGGTAACGGTAAGCATGGAAAAATGCTCCGTACAGTCTTGTTACTTTGGACTGGGAATCTTTGCCAAGCGCTAACGAACCACATATCCTCTAATGAATCCAATGCTTGGCTCTGTTCACCGCTTCTAGCCAAGTTGAGAAATTCATCCGGGCTTGGGTCACGCCTTCACCGGGATAGAAAATTCGGTCAACCGGGCGACTGCTTGTCAGGGCGGCATAATCCTGCCAGAATCCAACAGCTAAGCCAGCCGCAAATGCTGCACCTTGAGCCGAAGCATCGAGTACCTTGGGTCGTTCTACGGGAATGCCCAGAACATCGGCTTGGAATTGCATTAAGAAATTATTCTGACAAGCTCCGCCATCGACCTTCAGGCGATCGATTGGCGTGCCTGAATCCTGATTAACGGCCTCGACCACTTCCCTCACTTGATACGCGATCGCTTCTAGCACCGATCGCACCATATGCTCCCGTTGTACGCCTCCCGTAATCCCGAAGAAGGCTCCCCGCGCACTCATATCCCAATGCGGTGCGCCTAATCCGCTGAGCGCTGGGACAAAGTAAACGCCACCATTGTCTGCCACTCGCTCGGCCATCGCGTCCGTATCCGCAGACGAGGTGATGATTTTGATTCCATCCCGCAACCACTGAATACAGGCTCCGGCCGTGAACATACTGCCCTCCAAGGCATAGCCCACTTTGTAAGCCGGTGTCGTTGCCGCCGAACGGTTTGTGGCAAAACTCCCCACGTCCTCTGCCTGAGTCCAAGCGATGGTAGACAGCAGTTGATTTTGCGATCGCGGCAATTGTTCGCCGGTATGAGCGATGAGAAAGCAGCCAGTCCCATAGGTGCATTTTAATAAGCCAGGGCGATTGCAGCCATGGGCAAACAGAGCAGCCTGTTGATCGCCCAAAATGGCGGTAATGGGTACTGACGTTCCCAATAACTCGGGCTGAGTGTAGCCGAATAATCCCATACTCGGTTGAATCTTCGGCATCAAATGGGCTGGAATGCCAAAACGGTCTAAAAGCTGGCTATCCCATTTCTGCTGGGCTAGATTCATCAGCATCGTGCGGCTAGCATTGCTGTGTTCTGTTTCATGAACTTGCCCTCCTGTCAAGTTCCAGAGAATCCAAGTATCAATGGTGCCAGCTAAAACATTATCCAGGTCAATGGGAGGGTCTTGTTGTGGTTGAATATGCTCTAATAACCAAGCCAGCTTAGTGGCGGAGAAGTAAGCGTCGAGAACTAATCCGGTGCGATCGCTAATTTCAGCCGCATATCCCTGCTCCATCAACTGATTGCATAACGGTGCGGTGCGGCGATCTTGCCAAACAATAGCATTGTGTAGGGGTCGCCCTGTCGTTTTATCCCATAACAGACAGGTTTCTCGCTGCACGCTCATCCCCAAGGCGGCGATATCTGAAGCGTTTATACCTGCTTTGTGCAACGCTGTCTGCATTGCCCATAGAGTATCCTGCCAAATTTCTCTAGGGTCATGCTCCAACCAGCCGGGTTGGGGGTAATACTGAGTGAGTTCTTTATACGCTTGGCTGACAATTGCCCCTTGAGCATCGAAGAGAATTGCTCGATTGCCCGTAGTACCAAGATCGAGGGCAAGAATGTAGGCAGGAGCTTTCTCTGTCATGGTTGAGCGATTATTGGCGCAGACTGTATAGGATTAATGCTATACCCGAAACACTCATACAGAACCCTAAGGCGATGCGTGCATTGGTTCTGTGTCCATTGAAATACATGACAGCGGCGACTAGAAGTGCAACCAGCGCGGTAATGCCAAGAAGTTTGAGGAGTCTCTGGTAGTTCTTACTCATTGTTCTTATCCTTGGTTGTGTGAAGACACCTCAAATCCGAATGGCGCTCTCACAAAAAATCGGCATGGAAGCCTTCTCCAATCGGGGGAAGAAACGCCGCCCTCCGATTTGGGTCACACGGAATTGTTACCCCCTAAAAATAGACGTTTTGAGAAAGTGAAGTATTTTATCCAATCTAGCGATCGCTCATCATCTACGACCAAATCTTAATTATCCGCTCGCGACAACTAGCCAACATCTATCAGAGGAAGCGATCGCTCTTTGATTGAGATTCACGGGAAGAGGGTGCGATCGACGAATCCCTCATCCCTCAACTTTATGATTAACCCAAACCCTCAATAACGGGGTGAAAGTAAAACGCCAACCCTAAAAGCACATAAGCCGCTAGCAGCAAAGTCCCTTCTAACCAGTTTGACTTCCCATCGGAACTAATGGAATTGGCAATTAAGACGGACACTGCTACCGCAACCAGTTCAAATGAGTTAAAGTTCAAATCCATTGGCTGACCGAGTACCCACCCAGCTAGAACTAACACGGGTGCGACAAATAGAGCTATTTGCATGCTCGATCCCACCGCTACCGATAGGGAAAGATCCATCTTGTCTTTCATCGCCACTGTTACGGCCGTAGCATGTTCGGCAGCATTACCAATCACGGGGAGAAGGATGACACCCGTAAACAGCGCACTCAATCCCAGTTGCGAGGTTGCTTCTTCCAAGCTGTCAACCAACAGTTCGGACTCCAGTGCTACTGCAAGAGTGACAATCAGTAGCACTCCAACCCACAACCAGATGTTCGGTTTGTGTTCGGGATTTGCTGGGGCTAGGTTTGAGTCTGGGTTCTCCTCCATGCCTGCCATACCGACATCAAACAGATAGCTATGAGTTTTCATAGAAAACAGTAGCGTCAGTGCGTAGACCAGGATTAAGACCAAAGCAACTGCCACAGAAAGCTTCTGTAAAATCGGCTGTGCAATACCAGCAGAAGTCGCTTGCACAGCGGTGGGGAGCAAAATGGCAATCACTGCCAAGTTCATTGAAGAGGCATTCACCCGCGCTACGATCGGCTGAAAGCTCTGCTCTTTGTAGCGTAAGCCTCCCAGCAGCATGGCGAAGCCCATCACGAGCAGTAAGTTACTGATTATCGATCCCGTGATCGTGGCTTTGACAACATTAACGAGTCCGGCATTAAGGGCAATTAGGGCAATAATCAGTTCTGTAGCATTACCAAACGTCGCATTGAGTAAACCCCCAATCGAAGGACCAACAACCACTGCAATTTCTTCTGTCGCAGTACCCAGGAAGGCGGCTAGGGGGACAATCGCGATGCAAGACGTGATGAAAACAACTGCCGCTCCCCACTCCAGAAAGTGAGCCGCAATAGAAATGGGAACAAACAACAGCAAAATAAGAAAAATTGTATTCTTGTTGAGCATCTAGGCTTCGTGTACCTCAAAAGCGTTGCTATGACACGCATCTAGGATACTCGCTTCTGAGAGGCAACTTAAATATCGTCTGATAATATGTCATTGGATAGGGTATCGCCACACCAGGGAACTGTTATTTTGCAATTAAGTTCTATGAACTAAACGCAAGTTCCATGAACTTCCGACTGTCAGAGTAGGACAATGCGGTTGAATAATAGTAGTATCAAAGGCTTTCAAACTTTCATCCCCAAGTAAGTTGACTACTCGCACTTGCTTGCTCCTCGCTAAATTCTGCTTTTGTTAGTTCCCTATTGAGATCGTCACTCCAAAGCAGACTTTAGCTTGAAGGATTTATTGGCTTCCGACTACAGCGTCGGTGTGTAGGGCGAGAGAAGCCGTTTAACTAGTCTTTTTAGAATTTGGTAATCTCATGACTTCTGCTGCTGACCTTCCAGCTTCACAAGCTGCTGCATTGAATGCCATTGCACAGTTAAATGGCAATGCGGGGATCGCTAACGATCCCCTGAAAACCGCCACGGGCGTTTATGTAACTGTTCACGGTCATTTCTACCAGCCGCCGCGTGAAAACCCTTATCTCGACACGATCGAGCGTCAACCGAGCGCATCCCCGTTTCACGATTGGAACGAGCGAATTCACCATGAGTGCTATCGCCCCAATGCGTTTGCCAGGGTGTTGAATGACCGGGGTGAAGTGGTGGGGATCGCTAATAACTACGAGTATTTGAGCTTTAATATTGGCCCCACGCTGATGTCTTGGCTAGAGCGTTATGACGTTGAAGTGTATCAGCGAATTCTAGACGCCGATCGCAAAAGCGGCGAGCGCCTCAACGGTCATGGCAATGCGATCGCGCAAGTTTACAACCACATGATTTTGCCCCTAGCCAACGAACGGGATAAATATACCCAAATTCGTTGGGGAAAACAAGACTTCCGATCCCGATTCGGTCGCGATCCCGAAGGCATGTGGCTGGCAGAAACAGCCGTGGATTATCCCACCCTAGAGGCACTCGTCGCCGAGGGAATCAAATTCATCATTCTCGCGCCCTCGCAAGCCGAGCGCTGCCGTCCGATCCCCAGCGACGAGCAACCCGTCACCCAATGGCTAGAAGTTGGTGGCTCTCAAATCGATCCCACGCGCCCTTACCGCTGTTTCCTGGCTGACGGCAGATCGATCGATATCTTCTTCTACGATGGTCCGATCTCGCGAGATATGGGCTTTAACGATGCTTTGAGCCATGCCCATAACTTTGCAGGGCGTTTAGGTCAAGCCGTGCGCGGGGATCATCGCCCAGCACAGCTTATCTCGGTTGCCACGGATGGGGAAACGTTCGGACACCATAAAGGTGGAACTGAGAAGTGTCTCGCTTATGCCTTTACTCAGGAGTTTCCTCAGCGAGGTTGGACGGTAACTAACTATGCTCACTACCTCAGCATCAATCCCCCAACCTGGGAAGTAGTGCTAAAGCCCGTAACCGCTTGGAGTTGCGCTCACGGTGTCGATCGCTGGCAGGAAGACTGCGGTTGCGGAGGCGGAGGCTTGTGGAATCAGAAATGGCGGCGTCCCCTACGTAGCGCTTTAGATTGGCTGCGGGATCAGTTGATAAAAGTTTACGAAGAGGTCGGTTATCAATTATTCCGCGATCCCTGGGCAGCACGAGATGAATATATTAGTTGCATTCGCGATCGCTCCCCGGAAAATGTGGAAAGCTTCCTAGCGCGTCACCGCACGCGCAAACTCTCACCTGTAGAGCAGATTGATGCTCTCCGGCTGTTGGAAATGCAGCGTCATGCGATGCTCATGTACACGAGCTGCGGTTGGTTTTTCGAGGAAATCTCCCGTCCAGAAGGCGTTCAGATTCTGCGCTACGCCGCTCGTGCTTTAGAACTGGCAGGTGATGTCTCTGGGGTTCAACTTGAAAAAGGCTTTCTCAAACGTCTTGCCTTAGCGCCCAGTAATGTTGATTTCTTTAAAACTGGGGGAGAGGTTTACCGACAACTGGTGGTGTCAGCGCAAGTTAGCTTTAAGCAAGTGGCGGCGCACTACGCAATTACGTCCTTATTTACGAGTTATCAGCAACGACAGCAAGTCTACTGCTACGACGCTCAGCAAATGGACTACCAAATTCAACGCATGGGTGCGCTGACGCTGGCGGTGGGACAATTACGACTAGTTTCCGAGATTACCTGGGAAAGCGCTCATCTCGTGTTTGCCGTATTGCACTTGGGCGGTTGGGACTTCCACTGCTGCATCCAACCCTTTGCAGGGCGTCGTGCCTACAGCAAGCTCAAAGAGCGGGTATTTAATGCTCTGAAACAAGCCAGTGCAGCCCATGCCATTCTGGCGATGAATCAGATGTTCTGTGAGGAATCCTTTAGCTTGCAGAATCTGTTTGCCGAAGAGCGCCATCGGATTATGGGGCTGTTGAGTCAGGAAACCTTGACACGATTAGATCAGCTCTATACTCAGGTGTATCGAGATAACTATGGGGTATTGATGGCGTTTCATCGGGATGAGTTACCCGTGCCGCAGGAGTTGCAGGTAGCCGCCGAGATCGCGTTATCCAACCGCTGTCTGTCGTCTCTCAAGTCACTGGAGCAAGACGCCAGCGATCCCCAGTTTGCCCTCTCGCATCTGGCAGAATTAGAAGCGATCGCGACTGAAGCCAATCATCTGCGCTGTCAGCTGAAAATCCGAGATGCTAAATCAACCTTGGAGAAGCTGATTTTGCGATCGCTTTGGCAATTGCTCTATGACATTCATCCAGACACGTTCTATGCGGATATCGACTTTATTACTCGTTTAATCGAGTTAGGTTGTCAGCTCAATTTGGGACTTTCACTCGATCGCTGCCAAGAACTCTACTTTAGCTGCCTACACGCGCACATCGGAGCGCAATGTCAATTGGCAAAGCAAGCCAACCTAGTTTCTGAACAAAATGGTACTCGTCAAACGGCAACACTAGCTCGAAAAACCGATTGGGATACGGCACAACTTCGCCAATTGCTCCTACTCGGTGAAAAACTGACTGTAGATGTGAGTACCTGGTTGAGCGAGTTGTCGTAGATTCTAGTGCAAGAAGGCAGGAGGCAGAAGGTAAGAGAGCTTGTAGAGTAAGTTTTTTCAGCTTTTCCAACTGGATACTTATTTCTGCCACGCTGCACTAGCGGTTTTCAAATGAGTAGGGGCAACTACAAGGGAATTGCCCCTACCATATAATGAACCGACGCTCTGGCCACTGCTCACTGGCCACTGCTCACTGTGACATTAGGTAACGCAAGCGTTAACTAATTGGTGCCTCCCATGCACTATTCCATGCCATTGGGCCCAATACCCCATCTGGCTTGAGACCCTTTTCCGTCTGAAACTTTATCAACACCTCATGGCAACGTTCGGTGAAAATGCCATCATCGCCCTTCCCTGTAGAACCGCTAGTTCCGAATATCCAGCCTCTGGCAATCATTCGCATCTGCCACGTCAGCACATCATTACCACTCATTAGCGGACTTGTCAAGGTAATATAGCGTCCGGGCCAGACAGGATACCCAAGCTCAGGATGGGGACGAGAATCTTCTGTATAAGGTGGTCTACCGAACCCTAAAATATTGCTGAGTAAGCGCTTACGGCGCATCACCTGGCCACCATTAGAGTCACTGTTAGACCCTGTATTGCCTTCGATACAAGTTACAGTACCATCGTCATTGACGGACTCTACGATGCCGACATGGTCACTAGTTCCGTCATTGTCCCAATCAAAAAACGCTAAGTCACCTACTTGCGGCGTCTTGAAGAACCGATCTTGGTCTTTAAACCATTTGAGTCCAGCGGGGCAATAGGAAAAACCCCTTGGCGTGGTAATGGCTAGCGGTAACTGAGCGTCGTAGAAGCAGTAGGAAACGAAAATGGCACACCAAGGCATCTCATTCATGCCATACCAAGCACCGAATTTGTTACGGTTGCTATTGGGCGGGGATTCGGTGTAACCGATTTCCCTCGCTGCTCGCTGAAGCACATCTACAGCAGTTGTCATGTCTCTCCTCCCTTAAAACCCCAATCGGTGGTTGTAGACAGAACATCATTGTGTGGCTTAGACTGCAATTTTTCCCGAATTAACTCCGGGATGCCTCACGCTGTCCTCATTAGAGGCAACAGAGGATGCCACGACTACGACAAGTGAAGACGCCTTCCTGCACGTCCTCTCTCGCTAAGGTTACTATGCATTCCGATAAGTTTCGTCGTCAGTTGCGTCAAGAAGCAGAGCAATGGCGCACTGAAGGATTAATTGATGACGCTGTCTACGAACAGTTATCCGAACGCTACCAATTTAGTGCTATCGAAGCGGCTGCCCGTAACCGATTCGTTGTGATTTTGCTGGGACTGGGCTGCGTTCTATTGGGCTTAGGCATCATTACTTTTGTTGCCGCGAACTGGCAAGTTTGGTCGCGAGAACTGAAAGTTACTCTCCTGTTGAGTGGGTTCGTTGCCATTAACGCGACTGGCTTTTATTTGTGGCGGTACCCAGCCGAGCGATGGCAACGTCGTTTGGGACAGGGACTTTTACTTTTAGGGGCGCTGGCTTTAGGAGCGAATATGGCTCTGATGTCTCAGATGTTTCATCAGAGTGGATTGCTCTATCAGTTGTATCTCGTCTGGGCGTTGGGTGTCTTGGCGATGGCCTATAGCCTGCGGATGACGATGTTGGGACTATTCGCCGCGATCTTAGTGGGATTAGGGTACTTGACGTATTTGTGGGAACAGCCAGAAATTGGAGCCTTGGGAGAGTTTTCCTGGTTGCGGCTTTTCGTGCGACACATGCCAGTGCTAGCAGGTGTCATGTTTATTCCACTCGCTTACTGGTGTCGATCGCGTTGGATTTTTCGTCTGGGCGCGATCGCAGTTGTCTTTTCTTTAGAAGCTAGCTTGCTCCGGCTAAATATCTTAAACCCTTCTGCCCAGGTAGCCGCGATCGCTTGTGCTCTTCCCCCGG
>DATNPC010000429.1:0-8214 GCA_036703375.1 Allocoleopsis sp. | reverse complement strand
AATGCTGCCCCCTCGACGCTGGTGGGTGCTGCGCTGTTTTTTAGCTGCCTGGGTGGTAGTGTGGCAACCGTGGTTGCTGAGCGAGAACAGCAAACGCTCAAGCGACTGTTCATCTCTCCCCTCAGTGGAACCTCTTACTTCCTTGGTATCTTTTTGGCGCACAGCTTTATTGGTACGGGACAAGCCCTGCTGATTTATACGGTTTCAGCCTTTTGGGGAGCGAAGTTTCAGGGTTCCGTACTATTGGGAGTTCTAATTATCCTTCTCAGTATTATTGCGTATGTGGGTGTTGGATTTATTCTCGGTACCCAGTTTGCGCGACGGACTGAGGATGTCAATGCGTTAGTAGCCGCGTTTGGCGTACCCTTGTTGATTTTGGGAGGAGCGTTTCTTCCCACATCTTTGTTCCCAAAGAATTTGCTAGAACTTGCTAAATTTAATCCGATTTATCACATGAATGAAGCCTTGTTGGGCGTTTGGGCAAGTGGCAAAAGTTTGTCAGATATCTCGTCCCATTTCTGGTTTTTGTTGGGATTTGCGCTGGTGATGGTGGTAGGAGGATGGCTCTCTTATCAGCGAATGTTGAGGGTGGAAAGAAGACTGTGAGCAAAGAGTTGAAATATTACTCTAAAGATAGATGACAGTCCTAGCTAAATGCCTCGTATCATCTAGCTTAATGCGAATGTCACTGAAATAACATAGATTCGTAGTCGGCACTTCAGTGCCAGAAGCGCTAAAGCACTTACTACAAACGCTTAAGTCAGTGCCATTAAGCTGAATAATCTTAATGCAGTAAGTTGGCGAAAACCAAGACTATTCTGGCTACGCTTTTCTCGTCTAGCCAGAATTGTTTTTGTCATTTTTTTGTGCCCCCTTACCTAGAATTCATGATGAATCAATAGCGCTTCTCAATAAAAACCTGTTCGCTATATGAATACAACTTAAGAGTGAGGTCAATTCAACACCCAAGTCTCTATAGTTCACAACTGATAGGGGTACATGAGGAGCATGATGTTATGTTTTTTTACATTTATTTACTTATATTCTATAAATAGTTTTCATGGGCAAAGAGGCTTCTCTTTCAGAGAGCAAATTTTTTAACTAATTCTTTAACCAACAAAAATATATTTTCATATGAAAATCGATGAGTTTGCTCAGAAGATAGAAGAATGGTTCTCCCATCTAACCGTACTGCGGCAACACACCGATCGCGTAGCGGCAGCAACAGGTGAAGCCTTTCAATTGCCTAACCAAGAGAAACAGTTACTGATACAGACTTCTGAGGAACTTTACATTGCCTCAGAAGAATTGCACGTTGCCCAAGAGGAGCTGCTCCAGCAGCACGAACAACTATTCCAGCAGAATCTAGAGTTGATGGCTGCTCGCGAGGCAGTGGAAGCAGAGCGTCGGCGCTATCAGGAGCTGTTTGAGTTGGCTCCCGATGGTTATCTCGTTACGGATGCCAATGGGAAAATTCAGGCAGCCAACCGTGCCGCCGCCACGATGCTCAATATTGAGCCGCGCTTTCTAGTGGGCAAAGTGCTGAGCGTATTTATTGCTCGGGAAGAAATTCAGGATTTTCGTTTTCAACTGGCTCAGTTGAGTCAGACAGATCGGGTCCAGGAGTGGGAAGTGCGCCTACAACCGCGTCAGGGTAAACCATTTGATGCGGCGTTGTCAGTTAGCCCGGTTCGCGACTCCGAAGGCGAATCGATCGCGTTACGCTGGCTATTGCGAGATATCACCGAGCGCAAGCGGATGGAGGAACAACACCGACTCCTGATCCGCGAACAGGCGGCTCGTGAAGCCGCCGAAGACCAAGGAAAACGCTCGGCATTCTTGGCTGAAGCTAGTCGTTTGTTAGCGTCCTCGCTGAATTACCGCACGAACTTAGCAAGGGTGGCCCAATTAGCAGTATCCACTTTCGCCGATTGGTGCTTTATCGATCTAGTAGAAAATAATCTAGCAAGCGGCACAGAGCTAGTCGTGGCAGCATCCGACTCTGAAAAGGAAGCGCTGCTTCTCGAACTGAAGCGCCGCTATTCGCTTCCCTTCAATCATGACGAGCGAGTAGCGAAAGTTCTGCGAACTGGAGAGCCAGAAAGGGTTGTAAAGATTTTGGATTCATTTTTACTGTCGGTTGCGCGGGATGCGGAACATCTAGAACTGCTCGGTCAGCTCAATGCTAAATCCTACATGCTCGTGCCACTCATTGCCCACAACCGAAAACTTGGCGCGATCGCATTTATTTCAGCTCAGCCAGAACGCTACTACAGTCACGTAGACTTGATGATGGCAGTCGAACTGGCTCAACGAGTCGCGATTGCCATTGACAACGGGCAGCTCTACGATGAAGCTCAAGAAGCTAACCGCATTAAGGATGAGTTTTTAGCCATTGTCTCCCACGAACTCCGCACCCCTCTGAACGCCATCTTAGGGTGGGCGCAAATGCTTCGCCACCGTAAGTTGAACGAAGTCACTCTCACTAAAGCCATAGAGACGATCGAGCGCAATGCCAAGTCCCAAGGGAAACTGATTGAGGACATTCTTGATATCTCGCGCATCATCCGAGGCAAGCTTCAGCTCAATATCCGTCCCGTTCACCTCGTACCAGTCATCAATGTGGTGATTGAGAATGTGCGTCCCACGGCTGAAATCAAGGACATTCACATTAACTATATCCTTGACGCTTCAGTCGGTCAGGTGATGGGCGATCCCGATCGCTTGCAGCAAATTGTCTGGAACCTGCTGTCCAACGCTGTCAAGTTTACACCGAGGGGAGGAAACATCGAAGTTCGCCTCGAACAGAGTACAGCCAACCCACTCAGTGGCCCTTGCGCTGAGATTGCCGTGAAGGACACGGGGCAGGGGATTAATCCTGAATTTCTACCTCACGTATTTGAACGCTTCCGTCAAGCTGATGGTGCAACCACTCGGTCATACGGCGGACTGGGACTGGGTTTAGCGATCGTCCGTCAGTTAGTAGAAATGCACAACGGTACGGTTTCTGTCGCGAGTGAGGGAGGAGGAAGGGGAGCTACATTTACCGTGCAGCTACCCATCATCAAAGCACAGACAGTGGAGCCGATCGAGCAAAACGACGAGGTATTGGATGACTTTCCCTCTCTCGATGGCTTGCGGGTGCTTGTCGTGGATGATGCTGTCGATACTCTGGAATTGATCGAGTTTATTCTTAAACAGTGTAAGGCACAGGTGACGACTGCCACCTCAGCCGCTGAAGCGTTGGCAACAATTACGCAAAGCGGACGAAATGCGATCGCTAACTCAAAACTCGATATTTTAATCAGCGACATCGGTATGCCAGAGGAAGACGGCTATTCCTTGATTTCACGCATCAGAACCCTCGAAGCCGAGCAAGAGAAGCCGCTTCCCGCCATTGCTCTCACCGCCTTTGCCAGAGAGGAAGAACGTACCCGTATTCTCAATGCTGGATTCCAGATGCACATCCCTAAGCCAGTGGAACCCGCTCAGTTAGTTGAAGCCGTTGCCAGCCTTGCTGGACGAAGTTAGTAGAGATGGGGAGACTCGGTATAATCCTTCTCACTGACATTAAATAGGAGGGTGGGATCGATCGAGAGCCAGTTGTCTAACATGCCACACTAGAAGTAGCGATTCGGGAAGATTCAGACGGATTGGCTTATGACGATCTCCACCGAGAAAAAGGTTTGGACAGATGAGGAATTTATGGCGTTGTCCAAGGATGGGCATCGCTATGAGTTGGTGAATGGAGAGCTTGTGGATATGGGCAATTCAGGGATGGAGCATGGTGGAATTGGCTCATTTCTGGGGGGGCTTCTGGCAATCTATGTTCGGCAACACAAACTGGGAACTGTGTGCGATTCGAGTACAGCATTTACCTTAAAGAATGGGAATAAGCGATTGCCTTCGGCACCAGCGAAGCTGATCGCCTGATGTATCATTCGTTTCTAAAGAGCGGCTCAAGGGTTTAAAGCGTCCGCCCCGTGGTTTCTTTCAAGGTTCTCCCGATCTCGCGGTTGAAATTCTCTCACCCAGCAATACGGTTGAGGAAATCCACGACAAGATTGTGGAATATTTTGAGAACGACTCTCGTCTCGTTTGGGTGATTCATCCCGATGAAAAATATGTGCTGGTTTACCATTCGCCCGAACCCGATCGCTTTCTTCGTCCTCAAGATGCGCTAGAGGGTGAAGAAGTCGTTCCGGGCTTTTCCATGTCCGTTGCCGAACTGTTTGAAGAATGGGATTTTTAGCGATCGCTCATCGCCCTTCATTCGTCTCAATGCGATCGCATCCTGTTAAAAAAGTGGGTTGACAAGCCCATCGCCCCTCTCATCGCAAACCTTGGCAGGTGAATGCTGACCAGTAGAAGTAATCTGAAACGGGAAAGGCTTGAATAACTGCGTTTTCTTCCTCGAATTGAGCGTTTGTAGCAACAGCTTGAGCATTTGTGACGACAGCTTCAATTCTATAAACAACGCTTCAGTCGTCGCAACTACGGCTTAAGCGTTACTTATGATTCAACACTTTACCTTTGTTAACCGCCCTAGCCTCCCTTCAAAAAGTCAAAAGTCAAAAGAGGAAAGCAAGTGGTAGGTAGCACTTTGACTATTCCACCCTCTTCCCCCTTAAAAAGGGGGGTTAGGGGGGTCAACAAAAGCTGAAGTAATTACCTTAACGAACCCTCAGATATCGCCGTTGTAAGTCAATCGCATCCGACAAATCATTAAGGTGGTAAATCACTTCTGCAATTGATTGCTTGAATCGTTCATCTTCCGTAAGTTTTGCCAGCTCAGACAAGAAAATTAATTCATTTTGAACAGTGTCTGAAATACGAGTGTAGTTGAAGCGGACAATTTGGTTAATGTTTTCCATTTGTCAATATCGTTAAGCAACATAATTGATATTATTAGAGACAACAAAAATTGTAAATAATTTTTCGTTAGATTCCTGACTGATTAGAGAAGTCGCTATTGCACTTGATTAAGTTGCTCTTTTACCCGAACAGCTACATAATCAATTCGGTCTTCAGTGACTTTCGTAAGTAAACAAATCTAAATACAGCCCAATTTCTCTTTCAGGCGTTGACAGTGTTCTGCAATTTTGACTGCCAAAACATTCACATCAATCGAGTTATTTGCGACAGAGAGCTTGGTTGCAAAAGTACGACCTGGGTGTAATTGATCCCATACAGAACGTTTCTGTCCAGCACGCCCGCTGCCGGGGTCATGAATCCCGAATCCCGATATTTCCCAATTCCAAATCGGATTGAAGTGGCGGATTAAAACGGCTTCCCCCCAGGAAACTAAATCAATGTCCATTGCCACCACTTTGAACTGGAAATCCTCAATAGAAAGATTGTCTACAGCCTGAATAGATTTTTTATGCTCTGATAGACGCCCGTACAGGGTACTACCAATTGTTGTCCGCCCAGTCCGACGACCGCTAGGAGCTGCTTTTCCTACGTAAATTGGCATACAGCAAGAATTTAAGTTCGCCTGCTTAATTAGCTCGTACATTGAAAAGTCGCCCCGGTAATATAGAATGTATATCCCCACATATTGGCTTAAGTCTGCCTTTAAAGCATTGAGTTCTTGAAGGTTATAGCAATCTTGTCTAGAGCAGAAAGCAATCAAACTTTCTGGCAAATCGGGCGGGATTCTAAATATTTCTAGCATGGGGTAGATTCTATCAAGCGGCGGCTACACCTAAATCGCGCTTACTCTCAATAGATGCGTTCTGATACTAGAAGCAATCATCTCAGCCAAAGCGACCGGAACGGCATTTCCCAACTGCCGCATCGTCTGCGTCCAACAGTGAGGAAAAAAGTATTCATCCGGGAAAGTTTGCAACCTGGCAGCTTCTCGCACCGTGAAATAACGCACCTCCCCGGTGTGGAAAACCAGCATATTTTCCCCGCCGGGAACACCATGCACTCCCGCCTTCAGCGTTTTGGCGGGTTGATCTAAGGGACTACCTGTGTGACCGGGATACTTTCTCGCCCCCGGTATGACAACGTGGTTCAGTACCTTACTAGAGCCTTCGTCACTGCCCGGAACTGGTAAATCCCAAATGGCATCACGCACCGTGTGCCAGGGCTTTGTTAGAGGTGGGAACAAGCTGGACTGGAGATTGTAAATGCGATCGCATTGTTTCCTCGGCACTTCCGGTCGCTCGGAGACAGGAACTCGATGCCGTTCCCAGTAATCACCCGTCACCCATTGCTCCCAAAGCATTGCCTCTTGGGAATGGGTTGGTGCTGGGAAAGACCACTCCGCGCCTAAGTCGGAGCGGAATCCTACAATGAAAACGCGATCGCGCTTTTGGGGAATGCCGTAGTCTGCTGCATTGAGATTGCGAAATACTATGCGGTAGGACAGTCCATCGTGGCAACCGACAGTATGATGCCGTTCTAATCTTGATAGATGGTTTACCCAATTCTCACCTGACTTTTGCACAATCTCCGGGTAAGTCAGTTGCAGGATAATGTACTCAAAATACTGACTGAAAGAAGAACGCAACAGACCTTTTACATTCTCGACCAGGATAGCCTTTGGCTTCAGTTCTCGGACAGCCCGGAAGAACTGGGGGAACATATCTCGCGAGTCATCCCACCCCTGGTGTTTGCCTCCTTGGGAGAAAGGCTGGCATGGTGGCCCTCCGGCTAGGAGGTCGATTTCACCTTTGAGTTGGAGCGTCGTGAAATCGAATTGAGTTACATCGGCTTGGAAAACTGGCCAGTCAGCTACGGACTGAATACCGCGCTGCTGATTAGAGCGAATTGTCAAGCAGGCATCTTTGTCCCGTTCGATCGCAGCTTGATGACGAAAGCCTGCTTTTGATATACCCATCGCCAACCCTCCAGCGCCCGTGAAAAGTTCGACCGAGTTCATTGTCAGGATTTTATTAGCCATTAACTTTCTCTAGTTCCCAGATGGCAATGGCTGAATTGGTTGTCCCTAAGTCAATCCCCAGGATATCTACCTCGTTCACCGCTTGCTCCTCAATTTGGGGTCTGGATGTTTGCTTTCCTGTGCTTGGGAAAAGGTATAGATATAGTAGGGATAGGGATGGAGCGTATCTTTTTCCATCGTCCGTTTTCTCATTCCTTCTGTTGCGATTATGGCACCGAGTTTTCCAGGGATGAACCCTTATCTGGAAAATCCCTCATTGTGGTCAGAGGTTCACTCTTGGCTAATTGTTGAATTGGCGCGATCGCTTAATCCTTCACTCATACCCAAATATCGAGCGGCTGTCGAGAAACGGGTTTACTTAGATTCTCTACTGGTTGGCATTCCAGATGCATCTGTTTTTCAGCAAACGCCTGAGTCTGAACCCAGTTCTGTTGTTACAACTGGGGTGTTAAGCAAGCCAATTCGGGTAACGGTTCCTCTGACTGAAGAAATCACAGAACGCTATCTGGAGATTCGGGAAGTCAAAACGGGGCGGGTGGTAACGGTTGTAGAAGTCCTCTCACCCAAGAATAAGCGAGTCGGCGAAGGTCGAGACAAGTATCTGACCAAGCGACAAAAGGTTTTGAACAGTGCGACTCACTTGGTTGAAATCGATCTGCTGAGGACGGGGAACTTTATGCCAATGACAGAAGCGATTCCATCGCACTATCGCATTCTGGTCAGTCGTGCCAATCTCCGTCCCGAAGCTGAACTCTACCCGTTTAATGTGCGTGAATCGATTCCCCAATTCTTGCTTCCTTTGCAGCCGCCAGACCAAGAACCTGTTGTGAATTTATCTGAGGTTTTGGGACAGGTTTACCAGGAAGCAGCCCTAGACCTTGCGATTGATTATTCAGTGCAGCCTGTTCCACCGCTAAGCGAGAGTGATTTTGGGTGGGTGCAGTCGTTGATGGAATCGAAGGCACAGCCCTACGATTCTAATTGTTGAATTCAGTTTCGTAGCTATAAATTCAGGATAGTTAGATTAATAGTTTGAATTGCTATGCAAGAAATAGATTCTCAAGAAGAAAACTTTTTTAGACCTATATTAGAAGATCGAATTCAATACTTTCTCATTGGGCAAAGACCAGAATCAATTAATTACGAAATTCCAGAAATGTTTGTCTCTCAATTGCTGGATTCAATAAATTTCATGCCCAAGAGTGTTTTGCAAATTATTGAGCCAGTACAATGGCATTTAGCAAATAACAACAATCATATTCATTGCCAGAAATGTTGAATGTTAATAAATCCTCATGAAA
>DATNPC010000428.1:0-2698 GCA_036703375.1 Allocoleopsis sp. | reverse complement strand
GGTAAAGATGAATGAGATCTAAAAGTTCTTGGATATATTCATCGGCGAGGTAAAGATTGCCGTAGATAAAGTTAATCGGGTTATTAATTTCGTGAGAAATACCTGCAACCATCTGACCCAGACAAGACATTTTCTCCGTGCGAATCAATTGAGTTTGAGTTTGCTGCAACTGCTGCAAGGCTTGTTCTAGTTCCAGGGTTCTCTGCTTTTCTCTCGCTTGCGATCGCAACAGGTACTCATTTTGCTCTTGGAGTTGCTTTTGTAGATTTCGCAGCATCAGGTGAGTTTGGATGCGGCTTAATACTTCTTCCTGCTGAATCGGTTTACTGATATAGTCTACTGCACCAACCTGAAAGCCCCGTACCTTATCCACCGTATCTGAAAGTGCCGTCATGAAAATTACTGGAATGTCCTGAGTTAATGGATTCGCTTTTAGGCGCTCGCACGTCTCAAATCCATCCATCCCAGGCATCATGACATCAAGGAGGATGAGATCGGGTTGAGTATATTCGACCTGTTCAATAGCACTTTCGCCATCCAGAGATACAAAGATTTTAAAACTGTAATTTGTCAAATAATCGAAAAGTAATCCTAAGTTGGTTGGGTTATCATCAACGATTAGCAGTTTGTTCTTTTCGGTGGGTTGACTGCTCATTTTTAAATTATTTTTAGTGGTTCAATCAATGCGTGATTCCAGTTATTGTTTTTGCTAATGGCAATTCTAGCGATTGAGCTTGAGACTACACTAAATCAGTATTCCATCGTAATTACGGCGATCGACTAAACTAATAGTTTCACCTCAATGTTTTTCAGCGTGATGATTCTCCATTCCCCTTTCTCGAAAACCAGGGGTTCCACCATAAATTGGGGAGAATCATTCTCTATCATTCGCAAAGGCTACCCCAATATTGTAATTATTTGCGAATCGTTAACTATTCGCTAGATATTGTTGAATAATTTTACGAAGTTGTTTTAACTTAAAGTCTTTGGCTAATTGGCGAATCTCGTTGGCAAAGGGAGCAAATTGACTATTCAAGTTTGGGAGTCGATCTGCTCGATCGAGAATGCCTGCGATGTCGCCCATCTTGACGAGTTCAGCCAGAATAGCGAGTTCGGAAGGGGGCGGAGGCACCAACGGCGATCGATCGCAATTGGACTCCCTGTCTAAGGCACCCAGTCCATTGTCGTAAATCCATTCCAGCCTTAAATGCAAGGCGAGTAAGTCTAACAGTTGCTCGACTTGCACGGGTTTGGAGAGAAAACCTTGACAACCTGCGGCTAAAGTCTCTTGCTTGGTGGTTTCAAATGCATTCGCTGATAATGCGATCGCGGTTACATCTTGGAATTGGGGTAACTGTCGCAGCCGTCGGATGACTTCCAATCCATCCAATCCCGGCATCACCAAGTCCAATAAAATCGCATCGGGCTGAAACTCTACTGCCTTATTTAAACAATCTTGACCGTCCACAGCCTCTAGAAGGTCAAACCCTAAAGGTTCTAGCAGTCTTCGTAAGACCATGCGATTGATTCGATCGTCATCGACGATTAAGATTTTACGCGGCTGTCCCTGGCAACCGACGATTTGGCGATCGCTTAATGGCTGGGCTTCCTGGCATCCCGAGACGGAAGACAAATCCAAATCGAACCAGAAAGTACTCCCTTCCCCCAAGGTGCTTTGAACGTGAATTTTGCTATTCATCATGCGGACTAATTTCTGGCTAATCGCTAGGCCCAGTCCAGTCCCTTCTGTCGTATGGGTGAGTGAAGCGCGAGTAAAGCTACCTGCGTTAGCGGCCTGCCCGTTCCCGTTTGCCGTAGGCATTGCGGTTGGTGTACCCTGCGGGGACAGTGTAGAGTTGGGTCGGGAATCGCGCACTTGATGAAATGGCAAAAAGATCGTTTCCCATTGATTTGGCTCGATGCCAATGCCTGTATCTTCGATTTGAAACCGAATGCTGTGAGTGCTGAGGGGTTGGTTGCCGGTTGCCTGCTGCCCTGAATCTTGACGACTAACGGCACAGGTCAAACCCACTTTGAAGGTTACTCCGCCGCGATCGGTAAATTTAATCGCATTGCTAAGTAAATTGTTGAGAATCTGACGTAATCGTTTATGGTCGGCAATGATGCCTTGCGGGAGTGGGGAAAGAATTTCATAACTAAACGAAATGCCCTTTTCCTGGGCGCGTAACCGGAACAGATCGGCAATGCTTTTCAGGAAGTTAGGAAAATGAAATTCGCTGGGGTAGAGTTCCATTTTGCGAGCCTCAATCTTAGAGAGGTCTAAAATATCATCGATTAGAGTCAACAGATGCTCGCCACATTGATAGATAATGCTCAGGCTATCTTGCTGCTGTGCGGTTAGGTTGCGGTCTTTTTTCAGCAGTTGAGCATACCCTAAAATGCCATTGAGGGGAGTGCGAAGTTCGTGACTCATATTCGCTAAGAATTCGCTTTTGGCGCGGTTAGCCACTTCTGCTGCTTCTTTGGCTTTTTGTAGTGCCACTTCGGCTTGTTTGCGCTCGGTAATATCAATGTAGGCAATTGCCACTCCATAATCGGGTAAAGGAATGGGTGCGGCTGTGACGCTAATCCAAGAAATCTCATCATCGGACTTGATAATGCCCATTTCTACATCTTCGATCGCTCGATTTTCCTGGAGCGCTCTAACGCTAGCAAATTCTGACGCTGGCATGGGAGT
>DATNPC010000427.1:0-2877 GCA_036703375.1 Allocoleopsis sp. | reverse complement strand
GTATTTACGATAGGTTTCAGTTGCAAAGAATTCAGCGCGGGGGTATAAAATCCAAAGGATGTGGCTCCACCAAAATCCACGTCGGGCGGAATAAGGGTCTTTATCGACATCTTCGGTAAAGGCGTGATGTAAACGATGACCAGCCACCCAAAAGATGGGTCCGCCTTGAAGGGCGAGCGCGCCTAGAAGCGCGAAGGTGTACTCTAATCCTTTTGGAACTCGAAAACTGCGATGCGTTAGCAATCGGTGATAACCCAAACAAATGCCAATGCTGCCAAATAACCAATGGAGCGCGATCGTCACTCCCAGTGCTGACCAGGAGAAATACCAAGGCGCAAGCAGCGCTAGAACATGAACGGTGCCGAAAAAGGCTACATTCCTCCAGCTTAATACGAGCGGTTGCTTACCTGTTAAGGCAGAGCTAGACAATTGAACAGTCACAAATTTTCCTTATAAATGTTTGAGTGTGGGTGTAACAAATACTGTGCTACGCCTGTTGGGGCGAATAAGCACGTCAGCCGGTTGATAGCAGGAGCAGGGTCAACAGAGGTGACGTTGTAGTGAAATGTCTATGAATGGGAGGAACTCTAAGCTGCTAATCCAGAGAACCACGATGATCGAAGCAACTAGAAGTCCTTGAAAGGACTTTGATTTTACGATCATGCTGCACGCAAATCTGCCTCGTTAAGCAACACCATTGTTTCTGCACCCAATCTGCCAAAATCAGGCTCTAGCCCCAATGCCATCTCGACGAGATACGTCCAAGTTCCAGCTTCCGGTCGGTAGCTTCGCACAATTCCTTCTCCACCAAAAAAGCTCACTCGTTGAGCATGACGAAAACTAGGCACGTTGATCAACATTGCAGTCATGAGTAAGACTCCTCTAGTTCACTGTTGATACTTTCTACTAAAACAGAAAGCATTAAATAAGTTTTGTACCTTTTTAAGTAAACAAGTCAAACATTATGTATTACCTTTGAATGTTTTACCAGAATTTGTATAACTTATACATAAGTAAAACATCTACTCAGACACAATCTCTAACGGCAGTATGTCAAGCTAGTTTTCATCCAAAAATTTCCGAGTTTATTGTTATGACTCAAATTCTAGATAGCTTGCCTGCTGAGTGTGCAGATCGGATTCTCTGCTGCTACATTAATGATGCTCGCAAGATTAAGATTGCTCGGATAAAAAATATTTCTAACTGGTACTTTGAGCGCGTTGTTTTTCCAGGAGAGAGGCTTTTGTTTGAAGCCCTACCAGAGGCTCAGCTAGAAATTTATGTAACAAATTTTTCGACTGTTGCTCTAGTAGAGATTACTGCCTGCGATCGCTTGGCTGTCAAGAATTTACAAGTTAACCAAGATTGCATTGCTTAATACAGCTAGAGATTGCCTCGTTCATGTGTTTCTTACATCAGCCAAACAATCAATAACTTCTGGAAAATGCAGTTAATCAATTCTGACCAACAATACGCTTTTACTAGCGATCTAGTAAATGAGCAGCAGAAGCAAACACTTGCCCTTGAGAAAGCTCAAGATGAGATTGAGTTGTTGCGCGAACAGGTCAGTTTTCTTCAGGAATATTTGTCTGAGCAATTGCGGCAACAGCAAGCAATAGAACAAAAGTTACATGATACCAACCAAGAGTTAGATCTGATGAATGCAGAAAACCAGTACTTGGTTGAAGCAAAGGGGTTGTTTCTTGAAGAGATAAAGGAATTTGCTAGAACTCTTCCAGCGGATGGAGGAACTAGCAGAAAGGCATTAACTAGGCTGCTCAGCAAATTCTATGACGAAATTGCTCCTCCTGAAGAATTAGAGTCATTAGGTCTACTTTAAGCTCCAAGGAATATGCCGCGTAACAGCCAGGCATTGGCGCTCATTCGTCACCTGATTAAGGAGGTTGAAGTGCCAATAACGATAATGTCGTGTCCGAGCATAAATTTCTTAAAAAGCCGTAATTGATCGATATTGCTGCTTGTGAGGTTCGCTAGCCGTTGGCTACTTCCAGTTTCAATGATTCTACAGTTCCGACATTCGCCCAATTAATGGGAGTTCAACCGTGAAGTAAAGCTGTCCTGCTGTACTCTCAACAGTAATCATGCCCCCTAAATGTTCCGTCAGTTTCTGTACCAATGCTAGCCCTAACCCGGTTCCGCCTTGCTTCCAAGGATCGGAATTGGGGATGCGGTAAAACTTGTCGAAAATGTAAGCTAATTCACTCGTGGTAATCTCTATGCTCGTGTTGCCAACCTGCAACTGCATGAGGTCTGGTTGAGCTTGAACTTTAACGGTAATTTCCCCAGCGGGCGGCGTGTATTTGCAGGCATTATTTAACAACTCTGCCAAAATTCGCTCCAAGATTGTCGGATCAGACACCAAAACAGGCAAATTTGGGGGGAGGTCTATCTGCAACGTTTGCTGGCGATCGCGCGCCCGCTCTTGAAAGGGTGCGACCACTTCAGGAAGCCAGTCCTGTAGCCGAATCGGTTCTACAGCTAAAGGTTGTTCACTTGCCTCAAGTCGTTGCAAATCTAACAAATCATCGATCAGGTTAATTTCCCGATCGCACTCCCCATCTAAAATTTGGAGATACCGATC
This sequence comes from Allocoleopsis sp., assembly GCA_036703375.1. Taxonomy (GTDB): domain Bacteria; phylum Cyanobacteriota; class Cyanobacteriia; order Cyanobacteriales; family Coleofasciculaceae; genus DATNPC01. Next base: position 275 of record DATNPC010000427.1, on the reverse strand, counting down.
GACAGTCCCTCTTTTTTCTAATTTTGTGACCTCAGTAGCCCGTTCTTGAGCAAGGGCAATTTTTAACATCCGAATCGCCATTCTCATATTGGCAACAGGCGAACGAAGTTCGTGAGACGTGGTACTCAAGAAACTGTCTTTGAGTTGATCGAGTTTTTTCATCTCCTGGATTTGGACTTGCGAGGCTTGATACAGTCGGGCTTGGCGAATGGCGATCGCACATTGGTTCGTGACTTGCTGCACCAGCCGAATCTCTAACTCGCTAAAGGCATCCT
>DATNPC010000426.1:0-13494 GCA_036703375.1 Allocoleopsis sp. | reverse complement strand
GGCTGTTTGTGCGCCCCTGCCAACAAATCGACTTTAACCCACTCGTAGTCTAAACCCAGTAACGAGAGCATTAATTTTGCTTTGTAGCTGTTGCCAGACAGTTCGTGACCATAGAGCTTAATCATCGGTTAGTCCTCCTGTATTAGATAAGACCGAATCAGACTTAAAACTGTACCGTGCGTTCGGTATATTCTTGACTGTACTGAACATTCGGTACAATGTCAACAGAAAACTTTTTGCCTTGTAATAAATGCCTAAAGAAACCTATATTCCCTCTCTGATGCGCCTGTTTCGGCAGTATGGCTACGATGGCGCAACTCTATCCAAGATTTCTCAAGCCACTGGATTAGGGAAAGCTAGCCTATACCATCACTTCCCTGGCGGTAAGGATGAGATGGTTGAAGCGATGCTGGATTATCTGGAGTCCTGGTTAGACCAAAATATTGTGCAAACGCTCAATAGCCCAGGTGAACCCTTATCTCGATTGCGGCAGATGTGCGATCGCGTCAATGAAGTCTATGAAGGGGGGAAGCAACCTTGCTTATTTGCGATTTTGCTATTGGGTTCCGCCCGCGATGTGTTTCATGACAGAGTTAAAGCCATTTATCAGGTTTGGATTGATGCGATCGCCACCGTGCTAATTGAGTGTGGTATGAATGAGGAACTTGCCCAGCAGCGTGCAGAAGATGCGGTGATGGCTATTCAAGGCTCATTGATTGTATCTCAGGGATTGGACGATCCATCTGGGTTTGTGCGGCTGATGCAGCACCTACCAGAAGAACTCTGCAAAGGTACGTTGCCTTAGTTCTCGCGCTTTCAACTCAAATCGAGAAGGCGTTCATGCCATCAAGGTCTGTGAAATCTCTTTTTGAAAACTTGGTTTCATTGTTACGATTGTTGTTCCTGTTCAAAACACCGGGTTAGGCAAGTAGGCGCAACGATTCCTCCCAGAGGCGATCGGCGTTGTCCGGATTGAGGGCATAGGGAGCAACACCGCTCATATAGCCGTTGCCGTTTGCGACGATAGTGGCTTCGTTGCAGTCCTCGAAGTAGCGCCCGCCGATGCCCTCTAGCAGCACAGAGGTTGCCAGCAAAACGGAGGTGGCAGCGCCCTGTTCCGGTGTTTTCTGCCGCTCAGGTGGAGTTTTAAGACCGCCAGTGTAGCGCTGGAGGTTGGTGGCGATCGCACCGGGCATCAGGGCGTTGGCGGTGATGCCATCCCCGAACCAGCGTGCAGTGGCACCGACGGCGAAGAGGATATTTGCGGTTTTGGACTGCGCGTATGCCAACCACGGGTCGTAGGGGCGAAACGCGAAGTGAATATCGTCAAATACCACTGGTGACATCAGATGTCCGCTGGAACTGACCACCACGATGCGTGCGGCACCATCCGCAGCCAGTGCGTTGTGGAGTCCGAGTGCTAGGGCGAAGTGTCCGAGGTGATTGGTCGCAAACTGCATTTCCCAGCCTTCAGGCGTGTGCTGTTCGGGCAATGCCATCACACCCGCATTGTTGATGAGGATGTGCAGCGGTTCATTCCATGCAGCAACAAACTTGGCGATCGAGGTTTGATCGCTCAGATCGAGTGGGGCGACATGAATGTTTTGGTTCCCGGTGGTAGCGGTGATGTCAGCTGCCGTCTGCGCTCCAGCATCGATATTACGCACAGCCAGCGTCACCTCAGCTCCTGTACTAGCCAGTGCCCGCGCCGTTTCTACGCCGATGCCCGATGCTGCTCCGGTAACGATCGCCCGCTTGCCAGAGAGATCGATTCCTTCTACGACCTCGGCGGCGGTGGAATTCTGCCCAAATGGTGTCGCGATCGGTGCCATCATACGCTCCTTTACTAGTGTCAAATGTTCTATTTGCTAAAGTCAAGCGCTGTATGCAGACATCTTATGAATTCAACAGAGTGACCACCAGGCAAAATTAACTAGTTAAGATGTAACTTAACTCAGATCTTGCCTCTTCACTCTTCGGATGATTTTTAATGACCTGTCTTTCATCCCCACCCACGAGAGGTGGGGATGAAAGACAGGTCAATCAAGCGGTTCAACGCCGCGCAGATTGACAATAATCTATCAAATTTGCCATGAATCCAATTCCTGCTAAACTTTAGGGGATGAGAAACGTTGTTAAGGTCAGAATTTACCCAAACACTCAACAGCAGACAACCTTGTCAAAGGCATTTGGCTGCGCTCGATGGTGGTGGAATTACGCTCTGAGCCTGAACAACGAAACCTATAAAGCGACCGGAAAAGGACTATCGAGGCAAGGATATAACGACCGTTTGCCAGAACTCAAAAAAGAGTTTCCTTGGCTGAGTGAGTGTTATTCTCAGGTGCTTCAGTCAGTATCTCTGAACTTATCTCAGGCATTTATCAACTTCTTTGAGGGACGGGCTAAATACCCCAACGTTAAAAGTAAGCATGGCTTGCAGTCAATTCAGTATCCACAGCACGTCAAGCTACTGGAGGGGGTGATTAAGCTTCCTAAGATTGGCCAAGTCAAAGCAAAGCTTCATCGCGTTTTTGACGGCAAGTTGAAAACTGTTACCGTCAGTAGGAGCAAAACGGGCAAATACCATGCTTGCTTGTTGTTTGATGATGGACGGCCGGAGCCTGAAATAAGCAGCCAGGGTAAAGCGATTGGGATTGATGTCGGCTTAACCCATTTTGCAATTACGTCTGATGGCTCTAAGTTTGACAATCCCAAACCTTTACACAAGCGCGAGAAAAACTTGAAGCGCAAACAGCAAAAGCTTTCGCGCAAACAGAAGGGTTCAAAGCGTCGAGATAAAGCTAGACGCATCGTAGCGCGAGTACATGAGCGAATCACTAATACTCGCAAAGACTTCCAGCACAAACTCTCTCGTAAATTGGTGAACGAGAACCAAGTCATCATTACTGAGAATCTGGCCGTCAAAAATATGGTGAAAAACCACAATCTAGCAAAAGCAATTAGTGATTGCGGTTGGTCGGAATTCACTCTTGCGCTTAAGTACAAAGCTGAGAAAGATGGGAAAACTTACCTGGAAATTGGTCGATTTTTCCCATCTAGTAAAACTTGTCATGTATGCCTAAATCAAGTTGATAGCTTGCCTCTGGATGTGCGTAGTTGGGAATGCTCTAATTGCACAACCAACCACGATAGAGACATTAACGCAGCTATCAATATTCGAGATGAGGGCTTACGGATATTAGCGTTGGGAACCAGCGCTACTGCCCAAGGAGGCAATGTAAGACCAAAACGGGGGCGTAAGCCATCCGTAGAGGCTGTTGCTGTTGAGTTGGGAAGCCCCGTCCCCTTGTGGGCGGGGTAGTTCACTGAGTTGTCGGTTGTGTCAAATCCAATAGCTGCCGATACTTAAAATCTTTAGCCAAAGAAGCGATCGCGTTTGCTAGGGGTTGATTCAGCTCACTGATTTGAGCAATCAAGCTCTGCATCAACTCGACATCAAGATTGTAGATGGCTTGGCGGAGGTTAGCAACTAAATCGGGAGGTAAGGTAGCGATCGCCTCTGGAGTCACGATTTCTACCTTAGTTTCAGTAGATGCGGCAGTGGATTCAGCATACACGAAGCGCACCCCAATATGTTTGTGCAGGACATCAAAAATGTCAGCCTCTCGGAAGGGTTTGTGGATAAAGCCATCACAACCGACACTAAAGGCAGTGGTTCGCTCTTTCTCTAACGTATGGGCAGTCAGCGCAACAATTGCTGTAGGTTGACCTGTTTGAATTTTGGCTTGTTCATCCTTCCTATTTCTTTCGCGAAGTCTGATCTGTTTGGTTGCTTCATACCCATCCATCATGGGCATTCGCATATCCATAAAGATTAAGTGCGGACAGTATTTCTCCCAAATCTCAATTGCCTCAATACCGTTCCTAGCTTCCCACAATTCAAAGCCAAGGGGAGAAAGCAGCTTGATTAGCAGTTGACGATTTTCAAGAGCATCGTCCGCAATCAGAATACGATATCTGGGTTGATTAGGTTCGAGGGCAAGTACTCTACGAGTTGGTTGTTGGCTTTTGATGTCAGCAGTTCCAGCCACGCTGAGTTTAATGTCAAACTTGAAGATAGAACCCTTGCCTACCAAGGAACTAACAGTTATTTCACCGCCCATCAGTTGCACGAACGAGCGTGCTATAGTTAACCCCAATCCTGTCCCTTCCTGCAATTGTTGACCTGTTTTCGTTTGTACAAAGGGTTGAAAAAGCTTGTCTAACTCCTCTTGTGCAATACCAGAACCTGTATCTTCAATTTCAAAGGTAATTGTTGTTTGTTGTTTAGACTCAGTTTTGAGTTTTGAGTTTTGAGTTTTGACTTTTAGAGATACATTCCCTGCTTTCGTAAACTTAATCGCGTTAGAGAGTAGATTAATCAATACTTGACGCAACTTGACCTCATCGGTACGTACATATTGAGGAACATCTGGAGTTCGGTTAAACAGCAACTGTAGCCCCTTACTATCAGCCTTAAGCCGAAACATAGTTTGCAAATCATCTAGCAGATAATAGAGGTCGAAAGCCGTTTCGTTGAGCGTTGCGCGTCCTGCTTCGATTTTGGATAAATCTAAGAGTTGGTTAATCAGAGTGAGTAGATGTTCCCCACTGCGAGTTATGATACCCAGGTGTTCTTGCTGTTCCGAGGGTAGATAAGGCGAGCGACCCATCAATTGGGAAAAGCCAAGAATTACGTTGAGGGGGGTACGCAGTTCGTGGCTCATATTTGCTAAAAAAGTGCTTTTGGCTTGGTTAGCCGCAGTCGCAGCATCTTCGGCTCGTTTCGCACGAGTGGTTTCACGCTCTAGTTCCAGGGTACGCTCCTTGACTTTTTGTTCCAGCGTCCGTGCATAATCTTCCAATTGCTGATGGGAGAGTTTCAGATTTCGAGCGAGGATGTAGCCGTGACTGATAGTGGCAGCCCCAACCAGAGCTATTAGTGGGGCAATCGCAATCAGCCACCAGCCTGCCAAAAACAGCAGGTAAGCGCTGCCCAAAAGACTAATCCCGAAAAACAAGACGGCAATAACTGTCCGTCGAGGAGATGTCGATGTCCAGCCTAATATTGCCCCAATCCCCGACCAAACTAAAATCCATAAGCCTTCTAACGGCTCAGAACTAGCTTGGAGTATAGGTCGCCCGTCCAGTGCTGCACTCAACAGTTGGCTAGCTAAATGGGCATGAATCTCAACGCCAGCCGATGCAGTACCTTGCGTCGTACTATAGGAGGTATAAAAGCGATCGTTGATACTTTCTGCTGTTGCACCAATTAAGACAATGCGATCGCGTACCAAATTCGCTGGCATCTGACCCTCTAAAACAGCCGTCATCGAGATAGTACGGAAGCCATGCCGCAGTCGGCGGAAATTTGACAATATCTGATACCCCCCGACATCAGCACGGATATAGCCGCCGTCATTGGCTTGCAAGGGAGCAAATACGGCTCGACCTAATCTAAACTGGCTCTTGCTACGGTCAAGTTCTTGGGGGGTAATGCCTTCAGTTGCAAGGTAAGTAAACGCCAGCTTTGCTCCCAGAGTTAATATCGATTGATTGTCCTGAGTTTTCAGATACAGTAAGCTGCGACGAAGCTTGCCATCAGCATCCAGTACCATATCGCTTGCGCTAACTTGACCAAGCTTAAGCAATATTGGTGGTGCTTCAACCGCATTACTGTCAGCTTTTTTTACTACTTTCTTAATACCAATCAAGTTAGGTGTAGAGGTAAAAACCTTAACTAATTCTTGATGACCAGGCTCGACTGGTAAATCTCGATAGAGATCTAGCCCGATTGCTCTCGGACTTTGTTGTTTGAGTCTTAAGAGCAAGCGTGCCATTACAGCATCTGACATCGGCCACTGTCCCAGTTTCTTAATGTCCGACTCGCCAATCTTGACAATCACAATTCGAGGATCGGCAGGCTCTAGAGGACGCAGGCGAAAAAATTGATCGAGTGCGACTAACTCCAAGAGCTGTAGTACTCCTGCCAAACGCAGAACAATTAATACTCCAGCTACACTAGAAGCCGTTATCAATATCCCAAGCTGTTGCCAGATTCGCTGTTTCAGTGTTGTCCACATAAAGCGATTTTCAATTAAAAATAATCTAACTGCTGGGACAAATTGACAGACTTAGCTATTCCGTCTTTAAATTGCATAATTTAGACGGGCAAGATGCCCGCCCCACAAGAGTTTTACCAGTAATGATTGTGCTAACTAGATGTGGAACAGCTTACTATTTTTTAAGTGACTGTGCAGCTATAGAATTTAGTCCACCTGAGTTTAGCAGTTCTTTCCAGGCTGCACTCACGCTCGGATCGTTGGGTTGGGAGCGTTGTAGATCAAACAGGGTCAAGATTGCTTCATACCAAACACCAGCACTTCTATACAGAGAAACACGCTCTTTTGGTGTTGCCTTCTCAATTTGATTCATCAGGGCTGAATCGAGTTGGATTCGTCGGATTCTGCCACGAACAAATTGGTCTTGTAGTCGGTTTTTAGGGTTACAAATCATGGCAAGCGACCATGTATAATCCTTACCAATCTCCAAGGGCGGTGCCTTAGGAGGTAGGCTGAAGCTAACAATACCAGGAGTATTAGTTAGAGCAAAAGTTGTCTGATAAATACCCTGATTGTTTTGATCGAATAGACTAAATTCTGCGGTTTGGGCAGCAGTTTGTGGAACATAGGCTAGAAATGTCGGATGCTCTGCTACCGTTAACCCGGATTTAGTAACTGGGCTTAAGGCGGTAAGAGGTTGCGAAGTCATTGCATCTTGGGGGCATCTGCCTCCATCTCGCGTACCTCCCCCCGTCGTCTGGTCAGGATTCTTTGGCGGTGGTGGTAATTGAGCGTTGATTTGCCTGTGATTATGGCTGCTATAGTTTGGGCTGTTGGGGTGCGATCGAGCTTTGCTCGGTAGCGAAGCTAATCGGGCTTTGTCCGGTAGCGAAGCTAATCGCGTCTGTATCCTTGCTAAGACACTAGGAGCAATAACAAGTTCTAAAGTCAGGGCAACCCAAAGGGATGCAAGAGGCAACAGGAATTTTATCTTTCCCAACCATGAGTGAGCCATCCCCTATCTCCTGATTACAAAGTTTTAGACAAAACAAGGAGGTGCAGCGGCTACTTTTGTTTCTTGCTACCAGCTTCAACATTCGGTAGATGCGTCATACATCATACAATCTCAAAGCCAATTTCCCAAGAGAATGAAAGGTGCCCAGTAATAAGGATGCTCGTATTGGGGCTGTTTCAATAGTGCTAGCTGAGCGCTACGGAGGGCTTGGGCTTTGGTTACTCCTGGCTGACCTAGCTCTCGGTAAAACTCTACCATGAAAAATGCAGTGGAGCGGTCATTGACTGACCATAACGTTGCGAGGGTACTGCGTGCTCCAGATCGTACAGCTAATCCCGCTAATCCCAAAGTCGCCCGTCGATCGCCAGTTGCTGTCTGGCAGGCACTTAAAACCAGTAATTCAATTGGTCTTACCTCGCCTTGTTCTCTGGCGCGGAGTAAGGTGTCCAATTGTTTGACATTAATGCGATCGTCCCACGTAAGAATAAATGTATCTTCTGCCCTAGAACTAAACTGACCGTGGGTTGCCAAGTGAATTACGGGAAACGGCGCTGAATTGAGCTGACTTTCGATGGTTGTGCTGGTAAATTTTCGATCGAGAAGTACCTGAGCAGGTATCTCAGACTCGATCTGATTGACTTCAAACGCTACAGATGGTAAGGCTGAAAAGCCTTGACGTGCTTCGCTCAGTCCACCTAATAATCCTTTAAGTTGTTGGCGTTTTAAGGGTTGGGGCTGGAGCAACTGTAGACCTGGGGCGAGAGCAATGCTGTACTTCTCTATTAGATACTTTTGACCGTCGTAGAGGGCTGCCATTGGCAGGTTTCGTAAGGAACCATCCAGGACAAATACCAGAGTAGTAACACCACTTGCGGCTAGCTGATCTTGGGCCGATCGCAATAGCAAGTCATATACTTGTTTAGCAATGGGCAAACGCTCCTGAGAAAAGGACGTGGGTCTTAGGGATTGTTGCATCTGGTCTAAGATGCGCTCTACTTCATTCTGAGGTAAAGAAGTCTCATAGTAGCTCAAGGGTTGGTTAGGCAAGGAAAGGATAACAGCTAACTGATTCGGCAAAATAATCGGGTAGATGACTGCCGTCTGAGGATTAATTTGGTCAACTTGTACGGGTTTTGTCGTCAAACAAGCTTCCCGAAAGAAGTTATCCAGTTCTGCCAACTGTAGCGATTCAATGACTTGACGAGCTTGTTTGAGGTTTTGCTGGTTGGGTTCACCACCTTGGGGGGATTGTAGCAGCAGTTCAACTAACTCTCTATAAACGGGTTCCACACTCTCCCGGAAGGAGAACTGCACATCGGTATTGATGGCTACTAAATCTTTGCGTAGGTAGCTGAGGGTGTTGACAGCTTCCGTGTAAGCTGCGATAGCGCTTGTGCGTATGGCTTCGCTTACCGCTGCTTCGTGTTTGCGGGAAGAACCTACCGCCCCTGACTTTGAGTTATCAATGTCTCCCTGAGCTTTCAACACCCGTCCTAAATGCCACTGCCACTGGTAGGCGATGTCTGGTGCGTTAATAGTCTGAGCTAGGTTGAGCGCTTGTTGAGTTAGCTCTTGAGCATCGTCCCACTGCCGAGTCTGTTCGTACAAAGTACCAAGAGTGCCAAGAGCGTAAGATTCAGATCGGGCATCCTTCAAACTTCTCGCTTGCTGGATAGCATTCGCTAACACTCTAGCAGATGCGGCTATAAATTCAGATTCTCCCCCTGCCTCCCCAGCTCCCTTTCTCTCTATCTTCATCAGGCTCTGGGCAACGTCAATTTGAGTATAAACAGCTAGGCGACTGGGAGGTAGTTCAGCAAGTTGCGGCTGGATTTGAGTCCATAGGGTTTGAGCCTCAGCCCATCGCTTTGCTTCGATTAACAGGTTTAGTTGAATGACTTGAGCTTGAATTTTGGTGGTGGGCAAGGGAGAAATTTCTGCTGCTTGGCGATAAAACGTCAGTGCTGTGTCAGTCTCCCCCTGAGCACGAGCGGTGTTGCCCAAGCTCATCAGGATGCCACTAATGTCTGAAGCTGATTCCTCTGAGGATGAGGGCGACTCTTGGCGCAATCGTTGAGCAATTGCTAAACTTTGCTGCAAGACAATACGAGTGCGATCTAGATCGCCGACAAGACGTAGGGTATTGCCAAGATTTCGCAATCCAGTTACCTTAAGCGCCGAGTCTGGTTGCTTTTGAAGAGTCTGTTCTACCTGTTCTAGAATTTCAGCAGCTCGTCTGTATAACCCCATTGCTTGCAAGGCTCTAGCTTGGTTAATTTGGCTACCGAGTATCCCGACTTCATCACCCGCTTTCTGGTAGGCGGCTTCGGCTTTTTGCCAGGTTTGCAAAGCGTCGGACTCTTTACCTTGAGTTAATTGCAAATTCCCTTGAGTGTTGAGGATTTGGGCGAGAATGAGTTGATGAGCGCTAGTTTGTTGTTGGTTGTTTGCTAGAAGTTGGAGACTCTGGGTTATGCCTTTGGTTGCTTCAGTCCATTGTCCGAGCTGCTCGAAGGCAGAAGCGAGATAGCTTAAGGTTAGGGCTTGGTTGAGTACATCCTCTTGAGCTTCAAACATTGCTGCTGCCTTTTGCCAAGTCGTTACCGCTTCTGAGAATTGTCCGGCTTGGTAGAGTTCTTTGCCCTGTTGGATTGGGTTAGAGAGGTTAGGGGCTAGGAGTTGGGGGCTAGGGGAGTTGGATTCAGATTGTTTAGCCGTCAAAATAAGCTCTGGCGAATGGAAGTCGCGGCTATACAAACCTAGTCCGCCTGCGCGGACTACACTACCAACTTGGCGATTTGACGACGCTGATGCAATTGTGGCGTGTAGGCTGACCGTTGCGATCGCTCCTATCAGAGTTAATAAGATGAATACAAGCCATCTTTGCTTCTGGAACGGGCTACGCTTCAAGTAGGATTTTTCCTGACGTGGTTGCTTAAACATAGGTGGTTTACGATCCATCGCAATTAACTGGCTGTCCCCATCGCTGAGCGGAGGTTACATTCGGCGCAGTTGCTGTGAGGATAACCTTACCATCCGGTTCAATTACCCACCCAGTTGCTTCCACCACAGCTGATTTTGTCCTGGGGTTAGCTGAAGGCGCTAAGGTTCTCTGACCAAGAGCGTGCGACTGACGGCTAACTCCTGCTGGAGTGCGCCAGTCTCGCCAACGGGGGTCATCGCCCAAGGCTTGTTGAGGGGTAGGTGGCACCCCCCCACTACCACTGACTACGAAAGAACTGCCTTGAACATCTCGACAGCCTTGAGCAACCAAGCGTGAAGCATCCACAACATCTGTAGGTAATTGGGTTAGTCCTCTTGTGGGGTCAACATCTTGGACGTTAATTTCTACTGTGCCACTCAGCTCAGAACTTGCTCCCGTAGTAGTGATGTCGCTTAAAGGGGTGTCTTGAGGGCGGAACTGGATGCCAAACAGACCAGAAGTGTTGATGGTGACGTTACCGCCACGAGCGTTTACAGAATTGGCACGGATGTCACTGTTTTCATTGGGGATAGCGACGAGTGAGGACGTATTAATCCTGATGTTGCCACCATTGCCTGTGCCACCAGCTGAAGCTGTAATGGGGCTACCGTTTCGCAGCAGGATGAAATCTCGCACATTGAGGTCGATGTTGCCGCCTTCCCCAGATGCAGTTGTAGCAGTAATCGAGCCATTGCGATCGAGCAGAATGGAATTGGCATTGATGCGTAAGGTACCTGCGCTTGCTGTGCCTTCATGACTCACATCAACTTTTGCACCATCAGTCACGCTCAAGCGCCCGGTGTTGATGACCACGTTTCCAGAGTTTTGATTCGGGATGGGTGGATTTGGAAACAGATCTGGCGGATAAGGCTGGGCAGAAGCACTCACCTGGCTGGGAAAGAGAATAAAAGGAACTTGTCCGATACCGCTGAGTTCTACTGATTGGGTGGCGTTAATGGTGACACTACCCGCTCTTCCCGTCCCGAAAGTCAAAGAAGTGACGCTTCCTCCGCCACGAATCACAAGCCGGGACGAATTGACTGTCACATTTCCACCATTGCCAGTGCTTCTGAAGCTAGAAGTGGAACTCACATTGCTAGACGTGAACGTTCCGACTCCAATCAGTTCTACCGAGTCAGTCGCATTAATCGTCACGTCGCCTGCATTGCCACTGCCAGCCGCAGCACCAGCTGTAATGATGGCACCGTTGAGCAGGCTTAACCTCTCAGTAGATAGCGTGATATTTCCGCCATTTCCAGAACTGAGAGCAAAAGCGTTGATTGTGCTGACGAAATTGGCGGTGTATCCAATCAATTGTGCTGAATCGGCAACGGAAACCGTTATATCTCCTGCGCGTCCTGCACCATAGGAGGGAGTAGAAATTCCTGCGCCATCTCGAACCAGCAATTGGCGAGTGGACACGACAACATTCGCTCCCCGTCCACTATTAATCGTTTCCGTATTCAACCCACCCCTAAACTGACCACTAGAGCTGATTCCACTCAGTTCCAAAGAATCGGCAGCATTGACACGCAGGCTTCCCGCCGATTGCTCGCCTTGATTTTGAATTAACAGGAGTGAGCCATCGGTCAAGGAAACTCGATCGCCCTGCACCTGAATCGAGTCGCCTGGTGAACCGCTAGCATCAGCTAATGCCTGCCGCGAGAGGTGAATATTGCCAAACGTTGAGATACCTGGATAGCTTAAAGCAAATCCCGCACCCAGGTTCACTTGTCCATCCCGCATGCTGCCTAACTCAATCCGTCCTTGCTCTGCTGTCAGCACACCTCCTTGGATATCGATGTCTCCCCCAATCAATGCCAGAGTTTGTCCTGATGCGACTTTCAGACCTGTTGAGGCATTTCCTCTAATCAGGGGGGTGAGGAGAGGAGTTGTCACCGATATGTTGTACCCATTCCCCTGTACTGCAATCTGTCCAGGATTTGCTCCCATCTGTAAGCCAACGGGAACACTGACGGTCAATAGCGGTGTAGTTTGGGGATTGGTCGCACTGTAATGAAAATTATCGGCAAAGTTGATGCTGTTGGCGGTACTGGCAACAAACGAGCCACCAATATTGAGTCGCGCTCCTGCACCAAACAGAATGCCATTCGGGTTGAGCAAGAACAGACTTGCTGTACCATTTGCCCGAATCACACCATCAATATTTGAGATTGACCCACCTGTGACACGACTGAAAATGTTTTGCACATCTGCTGCATTGTTGAAGCAGGCAGAACCTCCGGTGGGGATAGAAAACGATTGGAAGCTGTGGAACAGATTGCCACCCTGTCTTGCCCCGCCATCAATCTGAAAATTGGGATTGCCTGAAACTTGCGATCGCTTTCCCACTGACAGCGTTGTATCTCCAACCACTTGTGCAGCACAAAGGTGAGAGCTAAAGAGTGCATACAAGACACTGCCAACCAAGAGCGAGGCTTCTAGATAACACCCTTTCATCTCAAGTTTACGACCCATCGCAATTAACTGGCTGTCCCCATCGATTGAGGGAAGTCTCATTAGGCGCACTCGCCGTGAGGATAACCTTACCATTCGGTTCCATCACCCACCCAGTTGCTTCCACTAGCGCTGATTTAGTCTTGACTGGGTTGGCTGAAGGCGCGAAGGTTTCATTTCCAGAAACGTTTGGCTGACGGCGAACACCAGCAGGAGTGCGCCAGTCTCGCCAACGTGGGTCATCGCCTAAGGCTTGTTGAGGGGTAGGTGGCAAACCCCCACGACCACTGACGACGAAGGAACTGTCTCGAACCTCTCGACAGCCTTGAGCGATCGCATCTGACGCATCCACTACCTCTGTCGGCAATTGGGCTAGTCCTCTTGTTGGGTCAATCCCTGGCGTGATCAGGTCTACCGTACCATTAAACTGAGAACTGACTCCCGTGGCGGTGATGTCGCTTAAGGCAGTCAATTGCTCTCTAAACTCGATGCCAAAGATACCCGAAGCTCTAACGGTTACGTTCCCGCCCCGGAAGTTAGCTGAGTTAGCGCTGATGTCACTATTCTCGGAGGGCACGGCAACCAAGTTGTCTGTATCGATGTTGATGTTGCCCCCAGCAATGTTGTCTCCCGTGGCATTGGTTGTGATGTTACTGCCGTTGCGTAAGAGAATTAGGGGCGATCGCAAATTAATATTGCCCCCACCTCCCGTAGTGTCGGCGCGGATGCTGCCTTGATTGTCGAGATAGATTTGATTGGTATCCACTTGCAAGTTGCCTGCGGTTCCTGTTCCTTGACTCTGCACGTTTACTACAGCTCCATCTCGCACCAGCAAGGTATTAGTTTTAATTGTCAAATCTCCCGCATTCCCTTGTGTGTTTCGATTTGTAGAAGTAAACAAGCCACTGGGAACCCGACCATCAGCGTTTGTACCAATGAGTTGAACATCTTGGGCATCAACCCTCAAAGAACCTGCC
>DATNPC010000425.1:0-10287 GCA_036703375.1 Allocoleopsis sp. | reverse complement strand
GCCTTAACTAAGCAATATTATCTAGAAACTGGGTGGTTTTGGCTACTTTTGACTACTGAGAAAACTTTTTGTTTAGGTGTCATTTTTTACACTGATTATTCCGCCCTACGGGTTTATCCTGACTGGTGCAAGATCTGAGGTGACTCATCCGCTCTGTTGCGGGTAAGTAAATCACACCAATTGCCCGCTCTAAGCGACGTTCGCGCAAAGCCTTTACGACTTGGCCGTCATCGCGCAGGCTGAGAAGAAAGCGTGGCAAACCTGTATTGTGAAACAGTTCTTCGTAACTCCCTTTCAATCCCGATCGCACGCGCTTGCGTTCGGGAGGTGCGCCCCAGTTGGAGGCGGCTGTAACCGTTCCGGTGTAAGTGGTCGAGCGTCTCGGCCATGTGGCGATCGCGTAAGTTCCATGACGAAACCCGACGCCGGAACATCGAACGGTAATATTCCTCCGCGTTCTTGACTAGCCGTGCATTTTGCTCGGCGTAGAAAAACTCGTCCTCGGCTACCCGACCATCTCGTTGCGAGTACTCACCCGTCCGACGTTGCAGTTCCTTGAGTTGATTAACTGCCTCATCCTGACACGAGTCAGTTAGACTGAACGTTACGTCATAGCCATACTCTTGAGAGTCTTCTCCATAACGATCGAAGCAGGAATAGCGATCGCGTGCTCGCTTGGCGGCTTCTGGATCGACTTTGTCTAGATAATTGAGAACTGCCTCCATTGAGGCGTGCATACTGTAGAGGTCTAAACCGTAAAAGCCCACCTTTGTCGCATCTGGAGGCAGTCCGCTATTGTAGTCGCGCAGCCAGTCCACAAAGTCAACCACCACCGTATTGCGCCACATCCAAGCCGGGAAGCGATCGAATCCACCGAGGGCATCGGCACTCGTAGCATCATCGTTCATACCCCGCACGTAGCGATTAACCCGGTAAGCATCTGGCCAGTCTGCCTCAACGGCAACCGCCGTGAAGCCTTTTTCTTGAATCAAACACTTCGTGATTTCGGCTCGCTCTCGATAGAATTCTTGGGTACCGTGGGTCGCCTCACCGATTAGGACAAAGCGGGCATCCCCGATCGCATCCATCAATGGATCGTAGTCTGAAGGCGAATCGGTCAGTGGGTGAGCCGACTTACGCACCAAATCGGTTAGGTTCGCGATCGTTGCATCTGGCATAGTTTTAGTCCTCATTCGCGTTCAGCTACCAAGCTGAGTACATACTCATGACTGATGGTTGCTGGCTCTTTTCAGCGTTTGAAAGCAGGTTGTGAACTTCCTCCAGCCGTTGACCTGCTTCAGTTCGGTCTTGAAATAGATCCCTAGATAGCATGGTTATCACCCTCTACAAGCAGCGATCGCGCCTTGATGCAGTCCAATGCCAATACTGAAGCTATGGCTGCATAGCTTTTCAACTAAAAATTCCCAAGTGCGATCGCGAGTGCTTTGTTCAGGTCAGCCAATAGCCAGACTGACCGCTTAAAACATTGAAAAAAAGAGACAGTATTCCTGTTATTTTAAAATTTCTGATGTTCTGACCTCATACTAAAGAGTCAGACCTCTCCTCTCCTCCCACTAATGGGTGTAATTTTTTAAGCTCCTGCTCTATCTCCGGGGGGAGTTGATATCCTCGCTTTTTGTCAGTAGCCAGTTGTCCGTTGCTAGTCAATTCTTCAATCGAGCGATACATCAAACGTAAACGTCTCACCGTGACTGAGATACCTTACCTGTTGTTCTAGTCCTGCTACTTTAACTGCTTGCATAAACTCCTCAAGTGGAGATTTGAAGACAGTGTAATCGTTGTAATGGATGGGTATGCTCAAGCGCGGAGAAATAATCTGAATCGCTTGCACCCCTTGCTTGGCATCCATAGTTAGCAAAATTCCGAAAACCTTTGTTCCACCAAGATGTAGTAAGGCTAAGTCAATATCTGGATAGCGTTTGGGAATTTCCAAAATATCGTCATAAACCAAGGTGTCGCCAGTAATGTAGAGGCGATAGACAGTTTTCCCTGCATTGGTTTGAAACTCCAGCATACTTCCCATCACGGGCGGTAACATAGCGGCTAACCCTTTTGGTCCGTGTCTTCCTGGCATTGAGGTAATCCGGAGTACGGCATCGCCTTTGGAAATGGTTAGTGTTTCCCAAGTTTGCAGAGCCTGCGGGGCAGTAAATCCTTTCTTTGTCAAGCTTTCAGCGGCGTGGTGCGTGGTGACAATCGGCACGTTTTTATCCAACTTTTGAGCTGCCACGCGATCGAAATGATCTTCATGCATATGAGATAGCACGACTAAATCCAGAGGAGGCAATTGCTCGATAGCGATCGCTGGATTAGTTTGGCGAGTTGAGCGTAGTCCATAACCTAGATGTACGTGGTCGCCCTGATGGAGAAAATTGGGGTCAGTGAGAATCGTAAATCCTGCGTAGCGTAAAAGAACAGTTGCCGTTCCGATAAAAAAGAGCGAACCCGAAGCTAAGTTAGGTTTTTCGCCAGTGGTTGGTAGCCCAAGTTCTTTGACCAAATTCATAACACACTTCATCCTTAAGGTAGATAGTTTCAAATCATCAAAATTCTTACTTAATAAGCGCCACCCACGAATGAGTGACGCACTTGAGAATGCATATCTCTACTAGCAGATAAACCCTCAAACCCTACTCGATCTGACCAACTGCCTTGCTCACATCGGCAGGCGTTTCATACTCCTCATCGGGCAATTGCTCTAATATTTCACGAACCTTCTCGTCAGCACCTTGCTGTTGAGCATGTTCAATTAGCTCTTCTTTGCTAGCCGGATAATCCACTCCTTTCAAGTGCTTTTGTAGTTGAATTGGGTTGACTTTAGCCATTTGCTTTTCCTGTTGTAGATTCATCAGATTTTAGTTAACGCTAAACAAAATAGCGGGTCTAAGGAAAGCTAACCTCTACCAGAGGAAGAGTTGCTGGCATGTTAAGGACTATTGTGAGCCGGACTACATAATTTTCTGGTGAAATTTATAGGGTTATTTCAACTGTTTATTTTTGTGAAATTCAAAATTTACTCTAAATTGAGGCGAGAGTCGCGCGAGGGGGGATCGGTTTTCCCACCATCACCGATACACCTACTCAACTGAGTTATTAGTCAAGATGGGAATAGAGTTACATCAGTGAGGGTCAACTATGTTTCCTTTCTGGAATTGGAGTAGCACTTGCTGCGGAAGCGAACCGACTTCTCGGAGAACCAGCTTGGAGCGTAAGCTCAAGTTTCTCAAGTCCATCCGGGACGATCTGGAAATTAGGCTGTCTGGACTCAATGCTGCGATTAGCACAGTCGAGCAGCAATTGAACCAAGAGGATACAACTACTGTCTAGCAAAAGGCAGAAGGCAAAGGGCAGAGGGCAGAAGGATGATTACTGGTATGTCGTCGTTTCATCCATTAAATCTGTCCTAACCTTGATGGCGACTGCTATATAAGCCAAGTGTTGAGGTGCGATCGCGTTAGCGTATAGCAACTCTTGGTGCATCAGGCTATAAGCGATCTACACTAACGAAAGAAAACTGGCAGCCAGGGAGTTCAAACCAGAACTCCCTCGCTTTACTTTTAATGAATTTGTAGGTGTACTTAGTCCAAAGGGAAGATTAAGCACAAGGAAGCATTTCTTACATTTAAAAGCATCAAATCAATTATGCTAGTTTTCTGCTTAAAATAAATGAGCGATACTATTTACGGAAATCTACAGGGATTAAAGTCCAGTTACATTAAGCAACTACAGCGACTGTACGAGCAACGGCAACCAAGCGATCGCATCATTACCCCTGAATTCGCTCGTTCCTTGGCAGCAATTAGTACGCAAATGCATCAGCCAGCGTGCGCCTACATTAATCGACGGGGACAAGTGATTCGAGTCGCAGTAGGTACGCCCCAACAAACTCAAATTCCTCCCCAAGAACTGCCTCGGCATAGTGCTCGACGTTTGAGTGGGGTTCGTTGTGTTGCAACTCAACTCAAAGGAGCAATGCCCGACTCAGCCGCACTAGGAGCAATGGCCCGGCAGTGCTTAGACGCTTTAGTCGTGTTGCGTCCCACAGACAACACAACAACAGGCGATGTCGAGGAAGCATTCATCGCTCACCTCGTACCCGATTTAGACTCACCTTGGATTGTTTCTTCTCCCCTGAGTCTGGATGAGCTAGCCGAGCAAGACTTTGATGAATTAGTGGATGAATGGGAAAAAGAGTTTCAAGCCGCCGGTTTTGACACTTCGCAATTCCAAGAGATTCAAACCGATCGCGATCGCGTTTTGCTGGTAGGGTTGATGACGGAGGACATGTCTGCCCAGCAGTTTCAAGATAGCCTTGACGAACTCGCTCGCTTAGTAGAGAGTGCAGCAGGAGAGGTCGTAGAAACAGTCCAACAAAAGCGATCGCGTCCCCATCCTCAAACCGTCGTCGGTCAAGGCAAAGTCGAAGAAATTGTCCTCCGCGCTCACAAGCATAGAGCAAATCTCATCGTTTTTAATCGAGATATTTCTCCCTCTCAAGCTCGCAATTTAGAAGCCGAGATTGGCATCCGAGTTGTCGATCGCACTGAAGTCATTCTCGATATTTTCGCTCAACGCGCTCAATCCCAAGCCGGTAAATTGCAAGTCGAACTAGCGCAACTCGAATATATGCTGCCACGGCTGCGAGGTCGAGGCCAGGAAATGTCCCGACTCGGTGCTGGAATTGGTACCAGAGGCCCCGGTGAAACCCGACTAGAAACCGAGCGACGAGCCATTCAACGCCGAATCGCCCAACTTCAGCAAGAGGTAAACCAATTACAAGCCCATCGCGCCCGGTTGCGGCAACAACGGCAACAGCAAGAAGTTCCCTCAATTGCGTTAGTCGGTTATACCAATGCGGGTAAATCTACCCTTTTAAACGTGTTGACCAATGCTGAAGTTTACACCGCCGATCGCCTCTTTGCCACCCTCGACCCAACCACCCGGAAGTTGGTCGTAACCAATCCAGAAACTGAGGAGCGAAAGACAATTCTGCTCACAGATACGGTAGGGTTTATTCACGAACTTCCTCCTACTTTGATGGATGCGTTCCGAGCCACATTAGAGGAAGTAACCGAGGCAGATGCCTTACTGCATGTGGTCGATTTGTCTCATCCCGCTTGGGAAAGCCATATCCGTTCAGTGGAACAGGTACTAGCAGACATGCCTGCCCTTCCAGGCCCAGCCTCGATTGTGTTTAACAAGCTCGATCGCGTCAATAGCGAAACTCTAGCATTCGCTCAGCAAAACTACCCCGAAGCTGTATTTATTTCAGCAACTCAACGCTTGGGTTTAGAAACGCTACGACACTGCTTGCTACAACTCCTGGACGAAGCCACTTCATCTGTGAGAGTTACCACTTAAATTTTAGATTTGGGATTTTGGATTAGGTAAAAAATGGTCGCAAGTCCTCGCATTCATGCGTAAGCTCAATCTAAAATCCCTACATTTGTTGACGTAAGAAAATGAACTCTCATCCCCCACCAATCAGTCCTTGTGCAGGGGGTCTGGGGGAGGCACCCGTCCCCCAGTGGGGGGTTTGGGGGGCATTGGGGTCCCCTCTGGGGTTGGGGGGAAAGCCCCCCAATCTTGGTTTTTCCAAACAACGATCGCTGTTCGCTTAAGTCATAGTGTGTTGCTGCCAAACGAAGAATTGAACGAATCACTCCAGGCGCAGAGAACGCGGAGGTAGAGAAAGAGAGAGTTATACGTTTGAATGCGACTTGGTATCAGTGCCATGCCACATAAATATACTGATGACCTAAATCCCGACTGAACTTGTTTGTCTGCCTACAAAAGTTTTGTAGGCGAGAATTGAGCATGAGAGTCTGGCAAAATGCTCCTAGAGCTGTCCTTCCAGTTTGATCGAGAGCCTCCTGAGTTCTTTTCTCGCCAACTATGCCAACAACCATTGCCCTAATCGCCCACGATCGCAAAAAAGACGATATCGTTACCTTTGCTCGTACCCATGCCTCCATTCTTTCTCGTTATAACCTGATCGCAACTGGCACCACCGGACAGCGCATTCAGCAAGGTTCTGGATTGCAGGTCGAACGCATGTTATCCGGCCCGATGGGGGGAGATGCCCAAATTGCGGCGCAAGTGGCTACCGGCCAAGTCATTGCTGTGATTTTCCTGATCGACCCCCTCTACGCTCAACCCCACGAACCGGATATTCAAGCCCTGTTGCGGATTTGCGAAGTCCACAATATTCCCATTGCGACGAATCTCGCCACGGCAGAAGCGATCGTGGCAATGTTGCGTCAGACTCAAATAGGCTACCTTATCTTTAACCCCGTTTCAGGTCAGGGTAATCAACAGCAGGATTTAGAACTCATCCAGCAGCTTTTAGAACCCAGCATTCGCTTAAATATTCACTTTACGACTCCAGAAATTAGTGCCACGCAACTCGCTCAAGATGCGATCGCGCAAGGAGCTGAACTCATCATAGCTTCCGGTGGAGATGGCACAGTCTCAGCCGTCGCTGGTGCAGTCATTGGTACGGGCATTCCTTTAGGTATCATTGCGCGAGGAACCGCCAATGCCTTTGCTGTTGCACTCGGAATTCCCACCAATATTAGAGCAGCCTGCGAGACGATTTTGGCGGGAACAACCCGTGTTGTCGATGCGGCCCGTTGCAATGGTTACCCGATGATTTTGCTAGCGGGTATTGGGTTTGAGGCTGAAATGGTCGAACGAGCTAATCGGGAGGCAAAGAGCCGTTTTGGCGCTTTGGCTTATATCCTGGCTGGTATCCAACAACTCAACGAGCACGAACTTTTTACGACAGAAATAGAGATTGAGGGCGTTGTTAAAGAGTTTCAGGCTGGAGCTGTTACAGTTGCCAACGCCGCACCCCCAACGTCTGTTCTGGCACAGGGATTAGGTCAAGTCACGGCTCATGATGGTCTTTTGGATGTGACTATTGCCACTCCTACCACTAAGCTGCAAGCCGTGAATGCCATGCTTAACCTGTTTGGCTCCGCATTAATCAAAAGTACGCCGAATCGACCCGATATTATCCACCTCCTCACCAAGCAAATCAAAGTAACAACAGACCCCCCGCAAAAAATCGTGGTCGATGGTGAAATTATCGGCACGACTCCTGTAGAGATTGAGTGCATTCCTAATGGATTAACTGTTTTTGCAACACCTGCAATCGAGCAGACTACGGCAACCGATGCGATCGCTAGTGATGGAAACCCTTAATTTACAAGCGTGCTGAAGCAGCGAGATCGGAATGCGATCGCAAAAATTCCTCCGTTCACTATCATGACAAACAGAGGGTCGAGCGATGCCTCTGGTGACTAAAGCTCCCAGACCTAACGCAATTGCTATTCACATGCATAGTTCAATAGATCAAAGCCAATCTCTCAGCTATCAGGAAGTTTACCCCTGTCCCGTCTGTCGCTTTACTCAGCTAAAAGCCATGTCATTAATGGATGCAATGGCTTGTGACTGCTGCCATCATATTTTCACGCCTGACTTGGAACGACAGCAGATTCAAATGGTCGATCGGCAACCTCCTTTGATTTGGCAGTGGAATGGCAAGAATTGGAAAGGCGCACATCTAGAAGGGGTGGAGTGGGGATGGACTTACTGGCTGTTGGCCTTAGGATTCGTTATTCTTCCAACTGCGATCGTTGGGCTGTCTGCCTACACGTTTCCAGCAGAGCCTGGTAGTACGTTAGCTTGGCTACCCATTGCCTGGACGGGGTTAACCTTTTTGTCTCATTTAGGAATTATCGGGTGGCTGGCGATCGAGTTTTATCAATTCCCCGTTCGGGCGTACTTCAGAGTTTGGCAACGTCAACTTCTGAGTCGCTAACTCGACGCGGGAAAGCAGAGATTTTGCGATTGCTATAAATGTAGAGACGTATCGCGGCACGTCTCTACAGGATTCTGCGCGACTACAGCTAGTGCAAGAAGGCAGGAGGCAGGAGGCAGGAGGCAGAAGGGTTTTCCAGGTCAACGCGATTAGCTGACCGCTGAAAGCTGACTGCTGATAGCTATAATTACAGCGGTGGTACCTGCGGTAAATCGGAGTTTTGATCGAGACTACTCATGTTTTTCGGGTCGATTACACCCTGAGTCAAAAACCGGAACGTTTCCTGATAGAGACTTTGCCAAAAACGGTTGGTCATTCCCTGGCTCGGAGTAGTCGGGTCAATCATAGGATGGGGTACAAGATCGCTTTCGGGATAAACATAACAGTGATGTCCCTGACTCTCCGCACCGATCGCTTTGAAAAAGTCTAAATTAGTCTCAACACGAGCAGCATCCTCGTTTTCTGTGAGCGTCAAAAACGTGGGAACGTTCCGGATAGCGTCAATATTCTGCGGCTGACGGACATAGCTGCCAAAACGAGCGGCGGCGGTGAATGCTCCCACTGGGAAACGTAAGTTGGGGTCCCAGCCTGTCTCGCTGATATCGAGCGGCCCGGCAATCTTGATATATAGCTCCCGCTTTTCGTCGTAAATTTCTAATAGAGGGGCGTAAGCGACGACTTTCTTAACGCGATCGGGTCGATCTGCCCCTAATGCTAGTGCGACAGCACCGCCAACGGATAACCCAACAGTGTAGATAGGGCCAGGCATGGCATCCAGTTCTGCCAAACGCGCTCTGCCATCGGTCAGATAATCCATGTGGGACGAGTCAAAATAGCGATCGAAGTCTGGATCGTTATCCATCGTAGCCGCCTTAGCAATATCTAACAAACGCGGTTCGATCAACAATAGCCGAGTAATCAAAGCCATTTGCTGACGGTAACTTGGACGTTGAAATTGGGCGGGCTCGGAGGGCAAATTCGCAAAATAGTTCTGTAAAACAGGGTCTTTCTTCACCTTTTCCCGCAACGGATTGAGAATCTCTGGTTTGAGATCGACTTGAGGCCAGTATTTGGCTGGTGGGATAAAGGCTTCACCAGCTAAAGTGGCTTGATAAACATTAAACCCATTCCTAAATAGGTAATCCGATAGACGCCACATTTGGTCAGGTTTAGCACTGAACCCGTGGAACATCAGTACCGTCCCGCGAATCTCTTGTCCGGCATCATGGAACTGATAGTATGGATAAGCACCCGATCGATGGTCTGGATTGTTGTCAATACTTCGGATATAAGTGTCAATTCTCTGCCGAGTTTGGGTGAGTTGATCGCTACTGGGAGTAAAAGAAGTGCTGGCGTTAGTAGTCATGACGCATGTAATCCTGGTTGATAGGAGTGTAAGTGGACTTGAGCAGCGTTCGACGAACACTGCTGGAAGCGCTGATTGACTACTTCATCTGTCTGAGGTGTAATTCCGAACGATCGGAAAAATTTTGGAGATATTGATGCTAAATCGGTAATTTCTAAAATAAAAATTAAGACTATTCTGAATTTTCTGAAAAGAACAGATCGCGTTTGAAATATAATGTTTAAAGCATTAATATTGCCTCTATTTAAAACTGAATAATCTCCATTTAAGGCAAACAACGGGTAGAAAAATTAAACGTATGGGTTCATCAAAATCCAAACAAAAATCATCTGGCTCTCAGTCATCGAGCGATCGCGTCGTCTATCAAGAGTTCGGCTCAAACGCCAATCCTGATGCTGTTGAACGAGCAACTCGCGAACTTCCTCCCAATCAACAAAATCTGAGAGTGCAGGCTACACGCAAGGGACGTGGCGGTAAAACGGTAACGGTTATCAGTGGCTTTCAAGCGAAACCTGAAACCCTAGCCGATTTACTTAAAAAGCTAAAAACCCAATGCGGTAGTGGTGGCACCGTTAAGGACGATACTCTGGAAATCCAAGGCGAGCATGCCCAAAAACTCGTTCAAATTCTGGTTCAGCTAGGCTACAAAGCAAAAGTGAGTGGTGGCTAAATAAGTAATAGGTAATAGTTGTTGATTAGTAGTTAGTGGAATGTTTTACGTCCTCTCTGGATGTAAAACATTCCACTAACTACAACTAACTTTAGAGCTATTCAGAGGTAGTACGAGCGCAAAACACGTCCAATCCGCCTCGCTCTCCACTTGAATCGTACCGTTCATCCGCTCAACTAATTTTTTCACCAGTGCTAGTCCTAGTCCCGTACCGCCCTGCTGCCATCGGTCGGCTTTGGGAATGCGGTAGAATTTGTCAAAAATCAGTCCTAGCTCATTCGCCGGAATTACAATCCCTGAATTACAAACATCGATCTGAATAGTTCCGTGGTGAGAGCGAACGGTTATCTTAATCGTTTCTTGAGGTGGGGTATACTTGCAGGCGTTATTGAGTAACTCGGTCAA
>DATNPC010000424.1:0-11819 GCA_036703375.1 Allocoleopsis sp. | reverse complement strand
GCATCGGAAGTTTGTATAAGAGTATCGGAAGTTTTTATCTTCCTACACTTAAACCCCGCAACTTCCTATAGACTGTCGGAAGTTGGCAGCGATCGCGTTTATCTTCCGACAGTCTCCGCCGCAACTTACCCCAGACTAGCGGAAGATGAGCGATCGCCGCGACATCTTCCGCTACTCAATCCCAAGGAAGCTCATTGAACTAGCGGAAGTTTGAAATTCACATCCAACAAAACGACCCGGAGGGCGATCGCGATCGCGTAGCTCTCTACAACTTCCGTGACCCGACTGCCGACGCTCTTCGACATCACAACCACGTCAAAAAAGAAACCTCACCATGATGTTTTCTACTGGCGTCACCCGTGCTATCCACTGACCACCAATCTCGACCGACCGCCGCCGTCGTGACTCTTTAACATTGCGACCGCATTTCCCAGTGGTGTGACAAGACTAGACCTACTGGCTAGATACTGCTGTGACGACGGAAACCCCTTTCACATTGCACCTTCGAGAATGCCCTGTAACAGCCCCGTGACGGCTCTCACCTCCAATCTCACAGCCCAGTGTGACAGCACGGCTCTACAGTCCTCTGATGCGCGGCAGAATCCTGGAACCCTAGCGGTATCTGGGCTTCGCTGTCACTGGGCAGACCTTACCCTTTGGCTTTAATCCTAGATTTCTCTGTCACACTACCCCCTGTTTATATAGAAAAGGGGGGTGGTGTGACAGCCCTCGCTCCGGTAGACCGAGGCTGGGGTGAAGGGAATAAGGGCGCGATCGGGTGGGTAGGAGGGGTGGGGTGGGTACAATTCCACGCCTACCCTCTTCCATGGCTTACACAGATGTTATGACCCTAGCAGGTATACATCTCACGTCCTTGGCGCTCAACGTATAACAAAAGAATTCCGACATTCGGCGCATGTAACTAGGTGTGGTTTATCGCAAACTAGTAATTGAACGGATAGATAAGTGCTCAATTCATGTACGTTAAACCAACCCGACAGAATGAACCCGATAAGATCCTGGATTCAAGGGCAAAGGTTGAGCAGTTGATCATCGATATAGAATCGCAAATAACCAGAATTGAGTTGCTGAGGTTGCATATTGCCTTCATACACTGCTTAAACTCAACTAACTTATTGAAAGATTTAAGTGATTAAAATGTGTAGGCATCCTAGGGTAGCCTGGATGCCTTTCCTCTACCAGCGAATGTAGTCTGTAACCTTACCCTTACCGCGATTCTGCTGATACCCGAACTGCTTCTCTAGGTTGTAATCTGTGACATTCAACCGCCCTTCATCTGAATCGAGGTACTCTCTAACCGCCTTGGAGTGGCAACCGCTCAAGTCTTCTAGGACTGAGGTGTTAATTGCCCACATCATCTTTTTCTCAGCTTGAGAGCTGTTGTAAGCTTTGATGGCATTGACCGAGCGGCGTATCTTCTCGAAAGCGCTTCCGGGTGCCTGACAACCGCGCAGCTCCTCATTACTCATATCCTCAAAGCGGTTTCTCGACTCAACTTCCTTCACTTGGGGCTTGACTTCAACTTCCTTCACTTGCTCATCCTCCTCTACTCCTGACTTGACCTCTTTAACAACTTCAATGGGCTTCTCCACCTCTACGACTTTGACAACCTCTCTCACCCCTAACTGCCCTTGCTCGTACTGCTTACCTATGTGGGCTAACCTGACCAACTCCTCAATCCTTGAGAGTTGGTCTGGATAGGGCAGGAACTCCTGATCTTCGATCGCTTCTTTAGCTGCGAGTGTCATCCGAACGCGAATGTGAGTCATGATTTGTTTTGGCTGTGACATTTGTTCCTTGGTACGCTCGACCCATGCCCCACGGATCATCGGCTTACCGTTAATATCAACGACTTGGTAGTCTTCATAGTTACTTGCTGTTGCGTCACTAACGTGACCTAAACGCTCTTTGATGAATAGCGATTCTGAATGATTGCCTGGGCAAAACAGGTAGATAGCGATCGCGGCATAGGCGGCTCTCAAGTTCTTGCTAGATAGCTCCGTTTCTCCGTGTGGCGGCTCAATCAGTTCTCCGAAGTGCTGCTTAACATAGCGGTTAACGGTGTTGTTTTTACCGCTGTCAATCTCTGCTAGATTCCAGTGCTTCATCTCCTTAATTTCAGCCATCCGACGAAGCTTCATGACTCCATCCACGACCTTGGCTGACTCGATTAGGGTGAACGCGGCGTACTTCCTCTCCTCCCCTTTGGATTTGAGCTGACCCTGAAAGTAGGCTTCAAACTGCCCTTTCTGGGTAAAGGATGCTGTGCTTAGAATCTCGCTGATTCGGCGACCCGTAGCGGCAATCAAGCCAACGGCTAATTCCCGATAGTCGTTTGATGTAACCAGCTTTTCGACTACTGTCAGGTATTCATCAATGCAGTTGATTGGGGTGAGATTGCGGCGTTGCTCGTTTTTCTTTTGGACGGTGGGCTGCATTCGCTCATCGTGAAAGTCACGGGGGTAATTCATGTAGAGCAATGCGTAGTGCTGCCTAACAATTCCATTTTTGGTTTGTTGAGGATAACTGTTGCTATCAGTTAGCTCAATCGATTCTTGCCAGTTCTTAATCGCGTTTCGATACTGCGTCATGTACGCAGACTGTGTGTTTGGGTTAGTGAATTGGGTTTCAAAATCAGTCTTCTCTTCCTGACAGCAACGCTCGACCTCTTCCTTATTCTTGCAAGCTTCGAGTTTGGCTAAAAACTCAGCAGCTCTCCCCCTCATCGCTTGCCGAATCTTCTTTACGAATTTGTCATATTTTTTGACCACCTGCCTTAACCCTCTCGACTTAACTTCCTACAGTATAGCGACAACTTCCTATAGATTGCAACAAAATTGTGCCAGTTAATAAGTGGCACAAGATTCTAGACATACTATAGGAAGTTGAATGATACTGTAGGAAGTTAAGACAAGCCCCTGCAACGAATGGCACTCGCTACAGGGGTACTCACGAAGGAGTTTTATCTATGACTACGGTAACATTGACCTCTCAGCAAATCCGTCAGCAACAGCGGGAAATTAAGGAACTGCTCTCAACGGTGGAATCCTGGAAGCCTCGGTTAGAGTGCATCGCAGCGTCAGCAAACAGTCAGCCCAACTTCTAAAATGAAGCTGTAAACTGACACATTCCCAAACCAAAACCCCGATCGAATTGCGGCGCGATCGGGGTTTGAATGTGAATAAACCAACTCTTTTGTTGCATTCACCACAGCGCTTTGACTAGGTTCACTAACAAAGCTACGATCAGCACTCCACGTATCATCACTGGCTGGCAGCACCAAAAATGAGCCAATCTCTGAGCCGTATTAGGGTAGCTCTTCTGCTGACTGGGACGCCGGAAACCTGACAATAAGCCGTGAATTACCCATCGGTGAATCCAGGGATGCAACGGGATTACATCCTCCCAAATGCGCTCGTCACCTAACCGCTGGTAATTCATATGGTGGATTGCGTAACCAAAGTATTTACCCTTGATTGTTTTCCCTATCGGGAGAAGAGAGAAGCTGCAACGATAATGCGATCGCCTCAAAAAATCCTTATGCTTACCTCTCCACTCAGCTGACACAATGTAAGTTTTGTAATTCACCGCATTGCTGGCCATTTTCTCTTTTCTCCGATTGCATCGACTGACTCTTTTCCTAGCTTTTTCTGACTAACGCCACTCACCCCTCTATAGTTCGCGCCACTGGCGACGCCACTCTCTAGACCCTTTACAGACAAAGGCTTCTGTAACTGCCGCCAATCCCCGCCACACTCCGCCAATTGCTCCGCCAATCATTAGCCACCTCTACAAAGCTGATGAAAACTGTAAATTAAGATGGCTATTAATCTAGATTCAACTATTAGTATTTTTCCAACTTTTTACACCCATCTCTTTGGTATGACTGGGGTTTTCACACTTCCACCTATCCCCACTTTTCCGGACTTTATCGGAGCCACATACAGGACAATTAGGACGTTTCTTGGTGTCTACAGCTTCGGTATTGTTATCACTGGTAACGCTCTTTACTGAGTCCCAAGGGTTCTCAACGATGGCGGCTGAATCATTCTCTATGCCTCCTTTGAGTGCTGACGGTAGCTCCAAGAATTTGAACTTCTCCCCAACTACTAGCAAGGCGACTCGATACATCACATCACTGTCGAGTCCTTTGTTTTTCTCTTCCAAGTAAATCTTGATGGCGTCATAGTTGCGTTCGATCTGACGCTTGGTAGCTTGGGATAGTCCTATATTCTTGGCTTGTTTGATAGCCGTGGTGATAGCATCCCCTACGAATAGTAGAGAGCAGTTTTTCATCTCGTCCCACGTCCACCGATTGACACCAACCTCCGACGACTGACCCAAGAGGATTAGGTTCATTTGGTGGTGTCTGATCGCAGTCCAAACCTTTTGGACTTTCTCCTTATCGGCATCAGGATGCTGCTTGTCAAACTCATCGAACACGCCCAGAACTAAAACATCCTTGCGATTGGAGGATTTATTTTTTCTGGAATTGAACTCGCTGACGAATTCCCCTAGGAGCGCTGACCCTTCTCTAGCTGACCGAGCCGCCTTAGGAATTTGCCAGTAATCTTCCTCACTACCATCCATTGGGTCACTCAACCAAACCTCACCGGATTGAGTTTTAACCCAGTCTGCGATGAAGACCTTGGTCACTAGACTTTTACCTCCACCCGTACCAGACATGACTCGCAGCGTAGGCTTACCACCCTTGCGATGATTCATCGCATCTCGAATGATGCCAGTGCAGGCTTGGGGACGCTCCATAATGCGATAGATAGCATCCTCACTCATCGCTTGGGGACGGGAACGACGGGCGCGAATCTCTACCCCTTCTAAGACATCAGATGCGGCAACTGATTCGATTTTGTACAAGCCTAGAGCGCTTGCTAGAGCCTTGTTTTCGCTATTGATGCGGTAGGCTATCGCTTCCCTGTCTGCTCTCTTGCTGGTCATAAAACCTATGTGTGTGATGCCATCATCCGAGGTATAGGCATTGCAGAAGCGCAAGGGGATTTTAGTCTGGTAGAAGATTTGACGGCAAATGGCGTTACCTAAATCCAAGTCGGGGTTAAACTTGGCATCCACAAATTCAGGCTCGGTCAAGCCTCCACTTAGTTCCGTTTGCAGGACTGCTACCCGCTCGTGAAGTGCTTCGATCTCACGCAGATAGCCATCTTTCTCTTGGTCAAACCCCTGAATTACACCACCTATGCTTTCGCTGTAACGTTCAGACAGATCTACAATCAACTGACGCTTAGATTCATGCTTCATCGCGACCGTTTCAGACCAATTCTGGAAGCGGTGGATGATTTCACTGGCTTGTTGTACGAGCGAGTCATGCTCGTTAAAGATTTTCAGCAGTTCCCCACGTCGCAACTCTTTTGCCTTCTCATCGACGTGTAAAGCCAGTTGATTATGGAATTGAGCTTCCCACTGTTCAAGCTCAAGTTTCAAATTCTCAACTTCTTCTGTCAGCTCTGAAATCCGGGCCCGCGAAATAATCAGTTCATTCTCTGTTGTGATGGCAACGGGCGCGATCGCATCGTACATGGCTTGCACCTTGACTCTAGCCGCTTCACAAGTCCCCAATTGCTGCTTAACAGACTCTAGAGCTTTGATCAGACTTTGGTTGTGAGCCTCGACCTTTGTCGCTTCAGTCTGGACTTTGTTCAGCTCTAGACCGCTTTTGGTTGCCTTCTCTTGAGCTTTCTTAACTAATTCATTTGCCTTTGAATCAATGACCAGATGGGCGACAAATACACATGGGATGGTCATTGCGCCACTTAAAGCGAACGTCTTACCAACGTCATTGATTTGACTTGAAAGTAAAATTCCTGCAACAAATCCGCATGATGTACCCAGTAGAGTTAGAATCCCTTTATTCATTTTGATTGCCTGAATTTTCAAGGTTTTGTTTCAGCGGTAGCCGTCTCGCTACCGCTGTGTTTTACCGACTGGCGGCAACGGCTATCACGCCAAGTTCTTTTTGAAATTCAAGTAACTTATTTGCCTTGTCTTGCGTTACGAGCGAGGCGCGTTGAGCGTCTAATGAGGCTTGTTTCAGCTTCTCGTCTAACTGTGTTTTGGAGTGAACTGCCGATTGAGATTCTGTAAGTGTTTTATGCCGCGAAACGTCTAGACTAATTGCCTTTTGAGCCGTCGTCTCGGTTTGATTTTGGTAATCCAGATAGTCGCCTGTTGCTTTCTCAATGTCTGTCAGAGCCTTGTATCCTGCACCTACAGCTTTGGCTCTCTTGCCGATTACGGTGAACTTTTCACGAGTTAGATCGTAAGCCAAACCGATAGATTGTAAAGCTCTAATTCCTCCTGAATAGATGGCTACATTTCTGTCGTGTTGCGCTTCAGAAATTTGAGGAATTGAATCGCTAGGATTTAACGGATCGGCAACATTGAAAGCGTTCTCATCGAATACCGGAACCATTTTGACCATTGCATCCGGTGTGAGGCGAGATAGTCCAGGAACGGCTATTGAGGCACTAATTGGTTGATTTGTTGCAGTGTTGCTAGTAGTAATTGCAGGGAAATTACTACTAGGGCTTACCTTACTGTCCTGCACTCCAGTTGCCCCATTAGTGAGCTTTTCCGCCACGGCTTTAGCCGCCTTAGCTGCTTTTCTGTTAGCCGCCGCTTGCTTGATTGTGGGTGCCATCGAGCAAATATCTCCTTAGGTTGCGTAGGGATTGGTAATCAACGTCAAACTTTTGGATGAGCTTATTGATTGCCTCTAGTTCGTTGACCAGATGCTCATCCAGGTCGAACTGGTCAACGATTTTTAGAAGCTCCTCATTCTCATGTGCAATCTCGTCCATGGAAGGAAAGCGCCCAATATTGGGCGCAGCAATTATTACTTCAATCGAACTATCTCGATACGTAGCTGTACTGGGTAGAGCTGTCCTAGGGTGGCTCCGATCATCGCAGGGATGACAAATACGATTAGGAGTCCCACTAGTCGCGCTTTCTGTCGGTGAGTCATCAGCTCTACCCTCCTAGCGCTTGGGAACGATGGTCTGTACTTGCGTTACGTTGCCCTCTGCATCTTGCTTGGTGAGGGTGACGGCTACCCAAGTGTTATTCGAGGCGCTGCTTTCCGTGTACGTGGATAACGGCTGAAAGTCTTGATTTGATGCGGGTTGTGACATAATGGAAACTCTCTATTTCTTGTTGGCTAAACAGGGAAGTAGCTTGAGGAACTGGAGGGCAACAACCAAACTTTGGTCGGGGAGGTTGTTGCTCCTCTCTACTGCTGTGATTGATACGATTGCCAGTTATTGAAACTGTTGGGTTCAATCCCTTTCGCTTGGCAATCCGCGAGATAACCATAAACTCGTTCTTTTTCTGATTCCTGGCTTTCCAGTTGTGTTGGATTTTCTGCATCAGGCTGGACAACATCTGTCCATTGCAAGGGGCGATCGGCTGGTGTGGTCATGTTTTGCTCCTCTCTAGGCGTCAGGTTGTGGATGATAATCGATTTGGTGAATCGCTTCGCCACAGTGATAGAGAGCATCGGCTATCGCTGAATCAATCTCAGAAAAGCTGCCAGGTATTCGACTCATCAATTCATCTGCACTCACCAGTAGTTGCTGCGCTGCCGCGAGTTTTTCCCGGACTGCCGCGAGTTGCTGTTGTTGGATTTTGGCTTCGAGGGAGCGCTCGGCTCGAAAATTTGCTGTGAGGTTCGGGTTCATGATTGCTCACCAGTAAAGGTCAGTGCCTATTGCATAAACTGGCATCTGAGTCGCAGCGGCGGCTTTCTGCCATTGTTTAAAGCCTTGCCAAAGTTTGTTTAAAACTTTCACCTGTGTTTCCTCCGGTTGTTGCGGTGCTAGTGCTGCCAGTAGTTTCCTTACACCCTCGACTTCAGCCGACGTGAGGGACTCGGCTAAATCCCGAAATTGGTTCTCATTTGCAACAGCCGAGCATCGAATGAGGCGAAAAAATCCTCTGTCTCCTTCTGACGAGCGCTAGAGGCTTGGAGCAACGCCGTTTTTATCTGGTTTTCGTCGGATGCACTTGCTTGGTTGTGGTCTGCAATCAGCTTGAGCAACAAATCTAATCGCATCTGGCGAAGCTTAGCCAGCGCGGCTTTTAGCTCAGTAGCCGTTGCATAGGTATCGTTGAGAACGTAATTGAGAATTGCCGTTTTTGTCTCAAAGTTTTCCTTTCCAAACTGTTGTTCAACCGCTTCTATGATTTGAGTCTGAGTAGGGGCTGTATCAGACTCACAACCACGAGATAGACCCTTTTGAACCGATGTAGCCAAGGCACCATTTGATGGCTCTTGTGCGGGTTGTGCGGGGGTAGAGTAGGACATTTCTTTTACTTCCTCTTGCTGGGTTAATGCAGGTTGCTCAGTTGCAGTCAGTCCGCTAGTAGGCTCATGAGATGGTGCTTTGTACTGAGCTTCGAGTTGCTGCATGACAACGTTCAGTTCATCCTCGGAGGGAGACTCAGGCGTGGTGATGACTTGGTTGTAGACTTCTCGAATCTGCGATTTACTCAATCTGGTTCCCTTACGAGTTAGGCGGGTTTGAACGGTTTTGATGTAGTCAGTAGCCATTGATTTATGCTCCTAATTTGGTAGAGGTGGCAATCTTGTAGATGAAAGCTGATGTGAGAACGCGGGTGAGCTTTTCCGGGTAGTAGTTCCGTGTTTTCCTGAAACCACCGAGCGACTTAAACCAGCGCGAAATTGTAGCTGGATGGGGGTTTATTCCTTCCTTGACAAGGATGTCTATAACCTCGGAACCCTTAATCTTTGATGAATTGATGGCTAACAGTTTTTCGGCTTGCTGATAGCACTCAAAAACTTGGAGGATTCCTACGGATGCTCTAGGAATTTCCTTTCGGAGTTTGGCGAAAAACACCACTGTATCGGGGTTAATTTCCATTCCTGAATCCGTCAGAGTTTTCTTCACTGATGACCAGTGAGTGTCACTGACGCGCTTTCTCAGGAATGCCTCATAGGCGGTTCTGGCGTCCATTTTTCTAGTTGCAATACAAACTTCTGCTAGGTGAGTGGCTTGCACACTCGATTGCACTGTCAATTCGCGGATGCGTGTGTAATGCAGATGCTTACTTCTCTGATGCGTGAGTGTGACTCTGTGAACTATTTGTATTCTTAGTTCCTTGCACACTCTGTAGCACCAAGGGTTTCAGCCTGTTTTTGGCTGTGCAATCCTGTGCTGTTATTGCTACTATAACAGATATGAGTCGAATATGAGTCTAATTTTGAACAAATAAGACTCTTTTAACATTCAGACCTCAAGCTAGTAGTGCTGAAGCCCCTGCAAAGTGTAGGTTTCGACTCAAATCTGGGTCGAATCTGAACTATAAAATGGAGGAATAGAGTTAAACATGACTATGCCAAAAGCAACCGATCGCCAGTACATGACATTCCCAGGTGAGTACTACGACGACGCCTTATCAGTAGAGGCGGCTCTAAAGAATCGGTCTAAACCGTTCGAGGCATCGAGTCTGCTGTGCGCGAAGCTCCAGGAGCGCAAACCTAAGCGTGATGAGATGGTTCAATACCTGGCAGACAAAAGAGGTATTTCTTTCAAGGAGATGTGGCACCTTATCCTATCTGGAAAATACAAGCCTTTGACGGGAGAAGAATTAGCAAAACTCCAGGAAATCGACCCAGACGACGAAGGACAATAACCGCGATCGCTATGGCTAAAGCCTTATGGGGAGAGGGGATTGAGAAGAGTGGGAAGCGTCGAATTACCGATCCGGTACCTTCGAGTAGGAATGCAGCGGATCGGTAACGAGATGTACGGATTCTGTGGCGATCAGTCTTCAAAACTCTGTAATTCAGTCCGGTCAAGCGTCAAAGTGATCATCACTGCCTTAGTGGTGGGTACTTGCAAACAATTCGCCGCCCATCTCACCACCAAAATCGCTCAACGCCTCTCTAGGCAAGCGATTGCGGCTCTCATTCCGCC
Source organism: Allocoleopsis sp. (assembly GCA_036703375.1). GTDB lineage: Bacteria > Cyanobacteriota > Cyanobacteriia > Cyanobacteriales > Coleofasciculaceae > DATNPC01. The sequence continues at coordinate 1,830 of DATNPC010000424.1, read as the reverse complement.
AAGGTAGGGGATAAACTGACCCAAAAGCGATCGCCTACAGCAGTTCAAGCCCAATCCGCTTAAGGTTCGCTAAATGCATTGGTAATGCGTAGTTTCAGCGGATTGAGTACTACAGGAGGAATTATGCGAAAAGTAGGTCATTTATTCTAAAAGACCCAAGACAGGCTAACAATAGCCCTAAGAGCCTGCTAGGGTAAAAGGCGTACATCAATGAACCAACTTAGCTCAATTCAGTATATGCAATCAGCACAATCAGCAAGATTTCATTTACGAATCGATCCGAATCTCAGGAAAAAACTAGAGGCTCAAGCCAAGACTGAGAGGAGCAGTGCATCCGCGATCGTCCGAAGTGCGGTGACTCAGTACATTAATCTGAATTCACACGGGCAAAAATAAAAGGCGAGCCACTTTTAATGCAAAGCGCTCGCGGGGATATTTAAAAAACGTTAACCCGATTCTACATCGGTATCCCTAAGACTGACCAATCCCTACGAATGACGACGAGGCTACCCTTCCCTCGCGACGCTATGCCTAAAAAGTGATTCGCCGCCATATCTACCAAATATGACGGCAAATGAAGAACGAAAATACTTTACCCTATTATAGCGTAAACAGCGTTAGCACTACCAGAGCAACGACTCCAGCTAAAGCGATCGCGATTGCACCTCTATGCAGCCAAGGCGGAAAGCGGCTGAAGTGGTGGAGTAAGTTCGAGCTGAGTCAGTTGGCTCGGCAGCAACATCAACAAGGGTGAGGGTGAGGCATGTCGAAATTCATCCCCACTCGACGCGGCAACCCGTGTCCGGTTTGCGATAAAACTAACGGTCATTGCAAACAAAATCAAGACGATCCCGATTACTGGCTATGTGCAGGGCGTCTTGACGCCGGGTTGTACGAAGTTCTTAACGGGTACAAGTGTCTAGGTGATACATCTGACCGAGGCTGGAAGCAATTCAAACTGGTTAGCTCCATCGATGCAGAACGTTCACCTCACACGAGATTGTCTCTTAAGCCAGGAAAGCCAAAAGCCAAGGCACACTCAACCCACTCAGTCTTATCTGTTGAAGCCAGAGACAAGGCTATCCGGTTGCTTTGTCAACATTTCGGCTTATTGACCAAGCACTCTCAGAGTCTACGAGACAGAGGATTAAGCGACTCTCAAATCAAATCTCGACTCTACTTTAGTATCATCCCGGATCGACCCGTACCGCACGGCATACCCGCCAATCTACCAGGAATTTACGACGGCAAGCTGCAATCAGCAGGTATCGGTTACGCTTGCGTCACATTCGATCCGCTGGGAAAAGCTACCGGATGGCAGATTAGGCTAGACAACGCCAGTAAAAACAAATACCGATGGGCAAAAGGAAAAGCTTCCTGTCACCTAGTCAATGGTGAACTACCCATTACATCTGTCTATCCAGTCGAGGCGGTTCGCCACTCATCCATCGGCGTCTGTGAGGGCGTGAATAAATCATGGCTTGCCGCCAATCGATTAAGACAGGTTTTTATTGGTGCTAGCTCAGCCAATTTTGCGGCCAGCCCCGAACAAACAGCAGAGCATTTAGCCGCCGCCGCCTTCAAGCTGGGAAGTCAAACCATCGACTTCTACCCAGATGGGGGAGCTGTCAGCAATCCCAACGTAATCAAATGCTATCAGCGGTCGTGGCAGCTCTTTACTCAGTTGGGCTATCAAGTCCGAGTGGTCTGGTGGAACCAAGTTGATAAAAACAGCCCAGATTGCGACGAGATCGACTCTTTAGAGCAAGTACAATATCTGTCGATTTGTGAGTTTGAAGCAATTTGCTCTGAACACGGAGGGCTAGGCAG
>DATNPC010000423.1:0-11285 GCA_036703375.1 Allocoleopsis sp. | reverse complement strand
CAAAACGCTGTCACCGCCAACCATCTCGCAGTCCAGCAGGGAAGTCTCAACATCAACGACTTTGAGCAACTGCGACAGCAATTTTGGCAGCAACTCACCCTCAACCCCTCACTCGAAAGTGTTTTCTTTGGCAACGACTCCGGAGAAGAAATTGGCTACGGGCGTTTTCAGGGTGAGGAAGCTCTCAAAAAAGTTGAACAGGTAACTGGAGAGAACTTGTCCATTGGTACCCCCTACTTGGCTATCCACAGAAGTACCGATCCGGGTAAGCGGAAATACTACTTAGCGGACTCTAAGGGTAATCCTCGCCAACTCCTCTATACCTTTCCGATTGATAACCGCACAACTCTCTGGTATCGCACTGCCAAAGCCTTTAAGCAACAAACTTGGTCGCCAATTTCTGTTTACAAGGTTATACCCTTGTTAGGAATTTTTGCCGTCACTCCCATCTACAATGAAGCAGGAAAATGGCGGGGGGCTCTTGTCTCTAGTTTTACACTTTCAAGTATCAGTACCTTTCTCGCTCAATTAGACTTCTCCCCATCGGGACAGGTTTTTATCATGGAGCGTTCTGGCAAGTTGGTTGCTACATCGACGCAAGAAAGGCTCTTGGTAAAGCCAGCACAAGGAAAACCGGAGCAATTACTAGCCGTCAATAGCCAGGACACCCGAACGCGAGATATTGCTCGACAACTCACCCAAAAATTTGGCAACTTTCACACCTTGCGAAATACTCAACAACTTAGTTTGGTGAGTAACCGCGAGGGGCAATTTGTCCGGGTAACTCCTTACCAAGATAAATATGGATTGGATTGGCTGGTTGTGGTGGTTGTTCCAGAATCTGATTTCATGGAGCAGATTCATGCCAATACTCACACCACTATCCTGCTATGTATTGTTGCATTAATTGGGTCTACAGGTATTGGTATTCTCACGGCTGGTTGGATTACCAAACCCATCCTGCGTTTAAATGCTGTCGCTAAAGATATTGCCAAGGGTCAATGGGATAATCCTGTAGAACTCGAACGCACTGATGAAGTCGGACAACTGGCACATTCATTTAATACTATGGTGGTGCAACGTCAACAAGCTGAAGAGCTCTTAGCCCACTACAATCGCACCTTGGAAGCACAAGTTGCCGAACGCACCGCAGAATTAGTCAAGGCTAACGATCAATTAAGAGTTGAAATTGCTGAGCGCGAATTGATAGAAGGAAAGCTTTACAGTTCAACTCAGCAAGTTCGGACAATCTTTGAATCAATCAGTGATATTGTGCTCATCATTGATGTTCACAGAAGCATACAAATTATACCTACAAAGACGCTTGGATCGTACACTTGCGATACTAACGTACTCAACAGGATAGTCGAGCAATTTTTTCAAGAGGATACCGAAGAGAATTGGTTTGCAAAAGTTCAACAGGTACTAGAAATTCAGCAAAATGTCAATTTTGACTATAGTCTCAGTATCAATAATCAAGAGATCTGGTTTACAGCTTGTATTTCACCATTACCGGATAACTCCGTAGTTTGGGTGGCTCGTGATATTAGCGATCGCAAATTAGCAGAACAAGCCCTGCAAGCGTCTCAAGCTCGATTTGCTGGTATTCTCGAAATTGCTAACGATGCCATTATTACAGTAGACGCCTCGCAACGCATCACCCTATTTAACCAAGGAGCTGAAAAGATTTTTGGCTACAGGCTTGATGAAGTTCTAGGGCAGCCTCTTGATTTGCTCTTGCCAACTCGCATTAGAGAAATTCACCATCAGCACATTACTAGTTTTAGCAATTCTGTGGGAAAAGCACGACCGATGGGAGAGCGGAGCGAGATTTCTGGTTGCCGCAAAGACGGGACTGAATTTCCTGCTGAAGCCTCAATTTCTAAGCTGGAAATCAACGGTGAAAAGTATTTTACTACCATTTTGCGCGACATCAGCGATCGCAAACAAGCAGAAAAAGCCCTAATCGAAAGCGAAGAACGATACCGATCTGTGATTACAGCTATGTCAGAAGGTGTTGTTCTTCAGCAAGCCAATGGAGCGATTATCGCCCATAACGAAAGTGCTAAAAGGATTCTGGATCTGACGCCCGATCGAATGATGGGACGTACCTCTGTTGATTTAGACTGGCGCACGATTCAGGAAGATGGCTCTCCCTTCCCTGGTGATAGTCATCCAGCTATGGTGACACTGCAAACCGGTCAACCCCAATTTAATGTGGTGATGGGAATTTGCAAAAGTGATGCCACAAAGACCTGGATTACCATTAATTCTCAGCCTCTGTTTCATCCTGGTGAAGCTTTGCCTTACGCCGTAGTAACATCCTTTGCTGATATTACTGAACGCAAGCTTGCAGAAGAAGCATTACGGCGGTACGAACGCATGGTTTCAGCAACAGCAGATGCGATGGTGCTGGTGGATAGGAACTATATCTATCAGGTGGCTAATCAAACTTATCTGGCTTGGCATAAAAAACACTATGAGGAGATTATCGGGCATTCCATCAGCGAGATTATGGGCGCGGATGTTTTTGCAAATCTCATGAAAGAGCGTTTAGATCGTGCCTTAGCTGGAGAAACCGTTGCTTGGCAAACTTGGGTCGAGTTAGCCGCAGGGCGACGATTTGTGAGTGTTACTTACTCTCCTTATTTTGAGACAGACAACACGATATCAGGACTGGTTGCAAGTATCAGCGATATCACTGAACTCAAACAGACTGAAGAAAGACTACGACAAACCAACCAGGAAATGCAAGCCATTTTTGCAGCGTTCCCCGATATTCTCTTTCGCTTGGCTGCTGATGGAACTATCTTGGACTATAAAACCAAAAACGATGACAATTTATATACTTCACCCGAAACCTTACTAGGAAAGAAAGTTCAAGACGTATTGCCTGCCCCGGTTGGACAAAACATACAGGCAGCAGTTAGGCGAGTACTGGAAACTGATTCACCCGTAAGTTTGGAGTATTCAATACCAATGCCTGAAGGCGAACAATATTTCGAGGCGCGAATGGTTCGCTTTCATGAAAACGAGGTGATTGCCGTAACTCGTAATATTAGCGATCGCAAACGAGCAGAAGACTCCTTGCGGGAGAGTGAGGAGCAATTGCAACTCGCGTTAGAAGGTTCTGGGGATGGATTTTGGGATTGGAATGTTCAAACGGGAGAGACTTATTTAAGCCCCCGGTATTTAGAAATGCTGGGTTACGAGGCGGATGAACTGTCACCAGATCTCAGCACTTGGGAGCGGTTGATTCATCCAGACGATCGAGCTTGGGTGATGGAAATCTTAAATGCCCATTTAGCCAACAGCTCAGTTCCTTACAACTTTGACTATCGACTTCTCACCAAATCGGGGGAGTGGAAATGGATTGCGAATTACGGTAAGGTGGCTGCTCGCGATCCCAATGGCACGCCACTGCGGATGACGGGAACCCATCGAGACGTAAGCGACAAGAAACGGGCAGAACAGCAACTACAGTGGAAAGAAGCCTTGCTGCGCTCCATGACGGACACCTCACCCTTGGCCTTTTATGTGGTGGACAACCGCACGGATGCCATTCTCTACTTCAACCACCGCTTCTGCGAAATTTGGGGCATCGAACACCTTGAGGCACGGTTGCAGCAAGGCGTTCTCAAAAACAACGACATCCTTCCAGATTGCATACCCGCACTCAAGGATGTTGAGGCGTTTGCCGAATCCTGCAAGCCACTGCAAAGCGAAGAAAACCGCATCGTCATTGAAGATGAGATTCCCTTTGTGGATGGGCGCACCATTCGCCGTTTCTCCGCCCAAATCCGCGATACGAACGATCGCTACTTCGGGCGTCTATATATTTTTGAGGACATCACCGAGCGCAAGCAGTCACAAGTGACACTACAACACGCTGTCATATCAGCAGAAACGGCGAATCGAGCAAAAAGCACGTTCCTGGCGAATATGAGTCACGAACTCCGCACCCCGCTCAATGGCATTTTAGGCTACGCCCAAATTCTCCAACGCTCCAAAGACTCCACCCCTCAACAAAAGGAAGGGCTGGGCATTATCCAACAATGCGGCGAACACCTTCTGACTCTGATTAATGACATTTTAGACCTATCTAAAATTGAAGCGGATAAACTTGAACTCTACCCAGACGATTTTAATCTCCCCCTCTTTCTGCAAGGCATCGTTGAAATTTTTCGCCTCAAAGCAGCACAAAAATCAATTGACTTTACCGACGTAGCTTCTCACCAACTCCCTAGGATAGTTCGTGCTGACGAAAAGCGACTGCGCCAAATCTTAATGAATCTGCTTTCTAATGCCGTCAAATTCACTGACTCTGGTAGTGTTACGTTCAAAGTTGAGGTCATTCAGGATGAGTCATTGACTGTGGGGAATTGGGAACACGAACAATTCCCCATTCCCAATTCCCCATTCCCGATTTTCCGAATCCGCTTCTACGTTGAAGATACTGGTATCGGCATCAATCCCGAGCATTTGGGAAAAATCTTCTTACCGTTCGAGCAAGTGAGGGCGAGTTCTCATTATGCAGAAGGGACTGGATTGGGACTAGCGATTACTCAGAAACTCATCGGTTTGATGGACAGTCAAATTTGGGTTGAAAGTATCCCAAACGTTGGCAGCAAATTTTGGTTTGACTTAAACTTGCCTGTTGTCTCATACGCGATCGAGTCAATACTCATTCAATCAACCCATACAATTGTTGGCTATCAAGGCAAAAAACGGAAAATCCTCGTTGTTGACGATCGTTGGGAGAATTGCGCCGTCCTGATTAATCTCTTAGAACCCCTTGGTTTTGAACTGGCCAAGGCAGCAAATGGTCAAGAGGGTTTGGAAAAAGCCCTTGAGGTACAACCGGATTTAATTCTGGCTGACTTAGTCATGTCCGTGATGGATGGCTACGAAATGACGCGACAACTGCGTCAATTCCCCTCGTTTCAAACGACAACGATTATTGCCATTTCTGCCAATGTCTTTGAAGCTGACCGAATTCAAAGCTTGGAATCTGGCTGCAACGATTTTCTCTCCAAGCCTCTCCAAACTGAAGAATTGTTAGACAAAATCAAGAGTTACTTAAACTTGACCTGGATTTACGACCAACCAGAGACTGGGGATGGCAAAGGACTATCTACAGGCATCGTAGACGCAACAGCATTACAAATGGTGATACCGCCTCCGGAAGAATTGCTTACCCTGTCACAAGCAGCTCTGATTGGTGATATTTCAGGGGTTGAGCAGGAAATTCTCCGACTTGAGCAATTAAACCCTGACTATCACTCTTTTGTTACCAAACTCATGAAACTTGCCCAAGAGTTTGAATATGAAGAAATTGTCAATTTAGTTGACCGCTATTTATAGCAGCTGCAAGTACAGGGCAGGCAGGATGCCCACCCCACAAGAATACGAGTTCTGCTCGATCGCAGAGCAGCCTACCATCGAGGCTGCATGGCAATTAACGCCTCAGCATGTTGAGCATCGATGGGTTTTGAGAAGAGGTAGCCCTGCCCCAATTCGCATCCCAGTTTCCGCAGTTCGGCTAATTGCTCTGGTGTTTCAATCCCTTCAGCCGTGACATCCAAACCTAAGTTATGAGCCAGTGAAATAATGGTGCGAACAATCGTGTGGGAACACGTTGTGCTGTTGTCTTCACATTCTACGTTCATACGTTTGATAAACGACCGATCGATTTTCAACGTATTGATGGGAAAGCGATACAACCGGCTTAAGGACGAGTAACCCGTGCCAAAATCGTCAATGCCGAGCTGAACGCCTAGCGACCTCAATTGTTGTAGAATCGCGATCGGTGACAAGGGTACAGCTGGGACTGAACTTCGCCTGAGTTTGAGGCAAGATGCAACGGCGTGGCTACAGATTTCGCTAGCGCATCCTGCCTTGCAAGCGTTCACATCTTGTTGTGGGCTACACCCATGCTCTGCAAACGACTTGAGGCTTTCACTGGAAACTCTGCCGACACGAGAGTCGGCGTCTTCCATAATGGCGCTTTCGGTAATTTCTAGTTTCAAACTCTCTCGCTCTATGCCTGTTTCACGTAGAATGCGAGCGATGGTTTCGATCAAATCCGGTTGAACAAACTGCCTACCGGATAGATTGACACTCATCGTTAACGGTTTCTGGCTAGGATATGCCTGCTGCCACTTTTTTGCACTGATGCAAGCCTCACGCAGTACCCATTCACCAATGGGCACAATCAGTCCAGTTTCTTCGGCTACTGGGATGAATTCGGCAGGGGAGACTAAACCGCGTGTCGGGTGCTGCCAGCGCACTAGTGCCTCGAACCCTGTAATCTGACCCGTAGCCAAGGAGACAATTGGCTGGTAATATAGCCGCAGTTCCTGTTGGGAGATGGCACGCCGGAGATCTGTTTCTAATTGCAAACGGTTCACGGCGTGCCGATGCATGGTTTTGTTGAAGACCACAGAGCGTGCTTTGCCCAGTGCCTTGGCACGGTGTCCGGCAATTTCAGCATCTCGCAATATATCTTCCGGGCAGTCATACCACAACATGCTGATGGCAATGCCGATACTGGCTGTGGTCAACACTTCATGCCCTTCTAAGAGAAGGGGTTGCTGCAATTCTAATTGCAGCTGGTTGGCGATTTTTGAGACATGACCGATATCGGTGAGGTTTTCGAGCAGGATGGCAAACTCATCGCCCCCGACGCGTGCCACGGTATCACCGGATTGTACGGTCACTTTTAAGCGATTGGCGATCGCAACTAGCATTCGATCCCCAGCTCTGTGACCGAGGCTATCATTAATTACCTTAAAGCGATCGAGATCCAAAAACAGTACGGCAAACAGGAAGTCTTGAGACTGTTGCGCTCGTTCGATGCAAGTGTTAAGCCGATTGATAAAACCCGTTCGGTTGGGTAAGGTCGTAAGCGGATCGTAGAATGCCGCATACTCTAATTTCGCCTCGGCTTGCTTGCGCTGCGTCACATCACGTTGGATTGCCAAATAATGGCTGACTTGGTTAGCCGAATCGCGAATCGGTTCAATGTGCCACTCGTTGTAAAATTCCGTCCCGTCTTTGCGATAGTTAATCGCTTCTCCGAAAAAGATTTGTCCCTCTCGTAGGTTGTCTAGCAATCGCTCTAAAACCGCTCGATCCGTTTTTGGCCCTTGCAACATCCGGGGAGAGCGGCCGAGTACATCTTCTGCACTATAGCCTGTCATCTTGGTAAAGGCTTTATTGACAAAGACTATTTCTGGGCCCGGAGCGGTTAAATTCGTGGAGGTGATTAAAATTGAATCTTCAGCATGTTCGACGGCGGCGGCGAGTAACCGCAGTTGCTCCTCGGCTTTCGTCTTTCGCGTAATATCAATCGCCATTCCCACTAAACCCGCTACTTCCCCCGTGGCCGCACGCAGTGGCAGCGCCCGGTTTTCATAGATATAGTTATTGATTTCTCCCGTCCATATCGCCTCTTCCCCGGACAAAGTACGACGGATATTGGTCAAAAGGCTGGGATAGTCGCCGCACAAATCAAAAATTGACTGGCCTACTATCTCCTGAGCTTTTAACCCCAAAGCTTCCAGTCCTTTACCTTCTACCAAGGTGACGATGCCAGTGCGATCGATACTATATAAAATGACTGGAGAATTAGCAATGCACTCACGCAACAATTGTTCGCTACCCGGTACAACCTGATTTCTCAAATTCTCTGGCGCTACGCACCCATTTCCCGCGCAATCCAAGCTTACCTTGCTCGCACAATCTCCTAATATAGTTGCGACTCTTTCAGGTTGGAGCAATGGCTTCACTTGTGCTTGAGTAGATGTCTTGGGCAGCATACTTTTACTCACCAATATTTCCAGCTTGGTTCTTCATCATGTCGGTTTCTTGTCTTACAGCCTGATGCACCCGTTTAAGTCTCTACATTGTTGGTTAAGCCGTCAACCCTTTTATTTTTATAAATTTAAATTTGAGAGGGTTGACGATATCTGTTCTGATAGAATTGGACATTATGAACCTCAATTTTTACGGTTCTCTAGCCTATATCTCGCACTATTGTACTGATGCAGCATAACTTACGATTGGCATTTAAATTACTGCAATTACCCTATATTTTTAAGAGCAATTTTTGCACCGTTATAGTCGATAGTTTGACAATCGTCAAGAATACCAGAAACAATAGGAATTTCTACAATAAATTCTGTGCCTTTTCCAGGTTCTGACCAGCAATGCAGTTGTCCTCCATGCTTCTCGACAACAATTTGATAGCTAATCGATAGTCCTAATCCCGTTCCTTTTCCCACAGGCTTAGTCGTGAAAAAGGGGTCAAAAATCCGTTCTTTCACGTCTTTGGTAATACCGGGGCCATTATCAGCAATCCGGATGACAGCATGTTTGGAGGCTGGTGCAAAGGGATTGCAAGACTCTTCGCTCGGACGCTCTACAACACTCGTGGAAATCTCGATCTTACCCTGATGAAAAGAATTACCGGCTGTTAGCGTTTTTTCTTGATTAAGCATTTGCCTTTGCTTAAATTTTTCTAGAGCATCAACTGCATTATTGAGCAGATTCATAAAGACTTGGTTAAGTTGTCCTGCATAACACTCTATGAGGGGTAGATTACCATACTCTTTGATTAGCTGGATGTTAGCGGCTTCTGGCTTTAGACGATGCTGCAAAATTAATAGTGTGTTTTCGATTCCTTCATGAATATCTACCAGTTTTCGCTCGGCTTCGTCCAAACGCGAGAAATTTTTTAAGCTTTGGACGATTTGGCGAATCCGACTTACACCAATGTTCATCGATTTGAGTAACTTGGGAAAATCTTCGACGACAAAGTCAAAGTCAATGAACTTAATAAAGTCGGCAATTTCCTGTTTGGGCTGAGGATAGTGTTTTGTATAACATCGCACTAATTCCAGTAGCTCGTTGGCATAGCGCTCGGCATGAGCAATGTTGCCATAGATAAACGTCACTGGATTATTAATTTCATGAGCAACACCAGCAACCAGTTGACCCAAGCTCGACATTTTTTCAGTTTGAATCAGTTGCAGTTGAGTCTGTTTGAGCTCGCGGACTGTTTTTTTGAGCTCAGCGGTTTGCTGTTTTAGGGTTGTTTGCGACTCTCGCAACGCTGCTTCGGCGGCTTTTCGCTCCGTGAGTTCATCGGCTAGTTGCTGAAATAGCGTCGCTTGCTGAATCGCAATGCCTAACTGCACGCTTAGCTGTCTGAGCAATTCGATCGAGGATTGTTTCCATTGCCGAGTCCCAGAACATTGATAGGCAATCAGTAGCCCCCACAGGTTTTCTCCTTGCAGAATGGGAACGACTAAGTTAGCACGGACTTGGAATCGCTCTAGTAATTCAATATGACATTGGCTCAAACCCGCGTTGTAGATATCGTTAATCGCTTTAATGTGGCCTTGTTGATATAAAAAGGCTTTGTTCTCCTTAAAACAGGTATCTTCGATATTCGCGCCAAGAGAGGGCGTCCACTCCTTTCCTACGGACTCTACAGCAATTGTGCCGCTCCAGTCGGGGTGAAAGCGGTAAATCACGACACGATCGCACTTAAGAAATTGGCGCACCTCCTCGACAGCCGTTTGCAGGACTTCATTGAGATCCAATGACTGGCGAATGCGCTGATTCATTCCCGCCAAAAGTTGCTCTCGGGTGGCTTGCTGCCGTAATTGAGCTTCCGTCTGATGACGTTCGCTGATGTCGCGAAACGACCAAATTCTGCCGTAGAACTCACCACTTGGGGAGATGGCTGGGGCACAGTAGCAATCGAACACACAGCCGTTATTCAACTTAATTTCACCCTGGCAGAACACTGTGGGATTATTTTCGATGTACTCGACTTGGCCAAAAACTCGCTGCGGTTCGGCAATCAAGGGTAGCAGGCAGTTAATCAGTTTTTTGGGATCTCCCGATTGCGCCACGCGTTCAGGGATTTGCCACATTTGGCAAAACCGCTGATTGTAGCTGGCAATCGCTCCTGTTTCATCCGTCACCAGCACTCCATCAGGAATTGCAGCTTGTTGGGCTTGGAATAGGGCGTTAGTCCGCTGACGTTCTCGTTCAATTTGTTTGCATTGGCTCATGCTCTGAGCGATCGCTAAACCGGCACAATAGTCTGCATCACCCCCTACTGCCTCTCGGTGTTGGCACTCCCTCACCTTTCGGACAAACGCACAACTACAGTCGCGATCGTTACCCTGGAGATAGTTGAAGGCCACCTCGACTGCTACGACGCGATCGCTCTGGGTGCAATACTGAGTTTCCATCCTTAAAGAACCCCAATCCCGAAGGTGTCGCCAATGTCTTGCCCAAAGTGTTGGGGAAAGTTGGGGATCGATGTCGTGGATGCTTTTAGCTAGCAGTTGCTCGCGGGTATAGCCCAGCAACTGGCAAGCCGCCTCGTTCACGTAGAGCAATTGGCCATCCGAATCAATATAAAGGATGGCATCAGCCACGCGATCGATGGCAAGTTGCATAAACTGCTGCCACTCTTGGGTCAGCTTGCGCGACGTAATATCTGAATAGACGCCAATCAAGTGTGTCACCTCACCCTCATGATTCCGGATCGGCGAAATGGTTAGCTCATTCCAGAAACAGGTGCCATCTTTCCGATAATGCTTTATCTCGACTTGGCAGGCTTGTTCTGTCTGTATCGCTCGACTAATTTTCTCCGCCGCTTTTGGATCGGTATCCGCACCGGCTAACAACAGGAAGTTCCGCCCGATTGCATCCTCGCAAGACTCGCCGGTGAGTGCAAGAAAAGCCGAGTTGCAATAAATAATCGGGGTATTTGGTTGGCGAGCATCACTGATGAAAATACCGCAATTTGTCGCGGCTAAAGCATGCTCGTAGAGCCAGAGTGAGTCGGCCTCCAAACTGTTTTTTGGATGGGTATTGATTGCACTGCAACTGACCTGCTGGCTGACCGAATTCATAGAAGTTACTTGAATAAAAGAAGCAACGAAACTAATCGTCTCTATCCTCCTACACCTTAAATAAATATAAATATGTGTAAATACATCGAAAGATATAAGCTCTAAAAGCAGAGTATAAAAAGCTACTAAATCTCTCCAGTTGAAGCATTTCATTTATTCTTCACTGGGAGATTATTTTTGCTAACTTCTCATTTATCTCTCTAATAATACTAAGTTTTTTTAACAAATCCGAAGAAAAGTAAATATATTTCCAGTAAAATCCGCAACGCTAAAGTATAAATAAGCACCATGATTTTGGCGTCAGCCGTCTTGCCCGAGCTCCGCATCAAACAATAGATCTTCGGCAAT
>DATNPC010000422.1:0-3184 GCA_036703375.1 Allocoleopsis sp. | reverse complement strand
TAGCTGTTGCAGTTGCGTCCAAAGCGTCGCTGGTAAGAGAATCGTGCGAACCTTTCCCCCCTTACCTTGCACCGTAATCTGTCCCGTCTCCCCTCTGGGCACGGTATCCTTCCAACAGAGCTGACACAGCTCGCTAACGCGCAAGCCAGCTAGATAGAGAAGGCGCAGAATCAAATAATTCCGCACATCTTTCTCAGAAGCCATCATGGCCGCCACCTCTGGCTCCGTCAACAGCCGCTCCGTCAAGGCATCCTTCCCCTTAGGCGCTCGCATCAACACACCGAGATTAACCTCTAATACCCCAGTGTTCTGGGCAAACTTGAGGAAGGATTTGACGGCTGCGATCGCAATTCGCTGGCTATTGGGAGCCATGCCTTCCAGCGTCTTTTGCCACCCCTGCATATCTGCTAACGTGACCAAGTGGAGTGGCTTATTGACGTAATTTAAAAAGCGATGAGTATAACGGCGGTAGACATCTTGTGTGCGAGGCGATCGCCCAAACAGCCACATCTCCACCAACTGAGCGACAGCATCAGTGGCTAATAGCGCATTTGTTTCATTAGAGGAAACCGCTCCCATCCAGTACCAGGTGCGTAGGTTTCCCGATCATACCTTGGGTGTTTCCCCAAAAGCGGCACTTACAACATAACTGTTAGGTTATGTTGTTTAGGCGACCGGGGGGAGGTTCAATGCGATCGGCTTTTAACTGGCAAGCTGAATAGGAGTTGTGGTGGCTGGCAGCAGTTCGGGCAAGCGATCGCGAATTACTTCAATCACTCGTTCTGGTGAGGCTTTGAACGATAGGCGGATTGAGGCAACCATCAGCTCTGTACTCAATTCCACACCATTGCGCTTCTGCTGTAACCTCAGTCCACCCATGAGCTTCCTCGCTTCCCGTTTGCCCAGATTGTCGATAATGGCAAGCACCTGGGCTTCTAGTTCGGTTTGTTGACTTGAAATTGGCTCGGCTGATGTGACAGTTTCTGGAGCGTCTTTTTCGACTGGCACATCTTCCCTCAGGTCTTTAAAGGCTGTTGTGTCGGGTTGAGGTCTAGACGCGACTGGCTCCTCAACGTAAGAGCTTATAGCAGGGGAAGGCTCTTGCTCTAAAAGAATGGACTCGACGGTGGAGGTCTTTTGTTGTGGGATTGCAATTGCATTTGTTTCTGCTTCTGGCCCGATAGTGGCGGTACTGTAGTGGGAGCGGGGGAGATGGCAGCACAGGAAACAGAAAACAACCAAGAATAGGAATGGAGGTAACAGAATCTCGTTGAGTGTGGCGATGGTAAATTCCATTGTTAAAAGTCTTTATTTGTTGATGTTTTGTGGGCTTGTGAAGCGATTGCCCTTGCTAGAAAATAGCGTTAGCAGCTGAAGCGAAAACACTAGATTGATGATTAATTTATCAATATTTAATTAGGCAGTCAAGGGGATATGCCAATTTTTTTGATTAACAACTTATCGAGCTTTTATCAGGTAGAGCAATCGGCTTTTCCGACTCCCTTTTTCGAGCCACAGATTGGAGAGGTAACCCAGACAGACTTATAAAAATACCGCTGATTGAGCAGGAATTTAAGTTGAATTTTAACTCAATTATTTATTTAAAAAATGTCATATACTGTGATAACTTAGGGGCGAACTCACTGTAGTGTAGCGCTCTCAACAAGCGTAGCGTAGTGGAGCTGTAGTGGGCGTAGTGACTTGCACTACGGGGAAGAAGCGGTCACTACACCACTCCACTACACCTGCCCACTACACCCAAGAGCGTCAGGCATCAAACATTAGTTAATCAAACTTACCCTTGCCGAAGTGCCGTCAGAGAAATAAGAGATTTTACCCATCTCGGAAGCCACCTCCAGCAAGTCTTTAAAGTCGTTCATTGTCTTGGCAACTTTCTTGAGTCTATTCTTGCCGTTGTAGATGTTCCTAGCTGTGTCTGAATCCAGCTCTTTCTCTCGCAAGTATTCGGCAATCGCTGACACCGTAAAATCAATTTGTTGGTCAATCGTTTCGAGCGACTCAGAATTATCAGAGGGAATTGAGGGTTTAGACCTACGTTGCTCTATCAGCTCATTAATCTGTTCTTGGGTCGATTCTAAAATTAACCTATCCCAAACCTGTTTATCCGTTGGCGCTTGATAATCAGAAGAACAAGAGGACTTGTCAATTGGAGCTTTTATCACTTGTGGGTCACTTCTCAATTCAGGAAAGAATTCTAAAAGCGTTCTAGCCGGGTCTGGCTGTACAGTCGCTGGATTAATTTGACGCTTCAACCATTCGGGTACAACACCTAGCTCGCCCCCTTCTATAGACTTGGAAAAATCATCTGGGTCAGCCAGGAAATAACGACCTGTGGCAACAGACATCGAGCGTAAGGGGTTTATCTTAATACTCGTCGCCTCACAGCCAATAAATGTTGCTCCAGTTTTAAAGGTTTGGCTAAATCCACCTGTGTTGCCAGTGCCAACCCAACTGGTAAGACTTTTTCCGTGCAACACGATAAAAATCTGAGCACCTTTTTTATTGGCGCGAGTCAGCAGGAATCGAATCATCCATTGCTTCTGCTCTGGGTCGAGGTAGTCAGATAGGGCAACTGCCTCATCAATGACCAAAATGATATCTTGGCAAGCTCCTTGAGTTAGCTTGTCCATTTCCTTGAGGTATTTGTATAGCGCTTGGGCTACCATTAAATCGGCTTTGTCTCCTTCTTTATCCGGGTAACTGAGCCGACACACCAGGCGAGTACACTTGAACGGGTAAATGTCGTCGCCAGCCGTGAAGTAGTGAACCTTTGTTGTTGAGTCGATAGCGCTCTCTAAGATAGCCAGAATTGCCATGAGCGTACCTTTGCCACCTCGCTGGTTGCCACAGATGCAGGTAATCTGGTCAGCGATGCATCGGCTCAGGTCAAACCCATCGGCAGATAGTCGGCTTAAAATAGCAATTGCTCTTTCCCTCATGGGCAGACGAGAGATTTCATCCAGTGTTGGTCGCTCATACTCTGGGGGAGCAGTTGGAGCGCTTGCTTTACTTATCTCTGGTTTCTCAACAACAGGTATTTGTGTTGATGAAGCTGGAGCGCCCTCAACTGGCTTTTCCTCCACAGCTTCGGGTTCAGCTTGGGTTTCAATCGCCTCAACCCGAGTGTTTTCTCCGACAATAGCTCTAGGTAACTCAGCCAACT
>DATNPC010000421.1:0-4973 GCA_036703375.1 Allocoleopsis sp. | reverse complement strand
ATCCAATTAATAATAAAATCTGTCCTGTCCAACCTAATACTATTTGTCAATTTTGATATTTGTCATAATTGGTTACATGTAGGGGCAAGGTATGCCTTGCCCCTACCGGTGGTCTATGCAACTTAAAACAGCTATAGTTTGCACACTCTAGATAGGCTTTCGACCCATCCGATCGGAGAGCTGCTAAACATTAACTAGTCAGTTAAATGCGCGACAGCTTAGCACCACTAAGCTTTCCGAGGAATTGCTCGCGAATATAGCTATTGGGCGAAATCTAGCAGAGATGTGTAAAACTTCCTTAACGTAGCCTTGATGGTAGTCACTTTACTGGGAAAAAAGGCGAGATTTTCGAGTTCGATCGCACGCGCCTGATTGATTGCTGACACCAGTGGCTTTTTCGGCTCAAATTCTTTGACGAAAAAATGGTTGGAAGAATCTGCTTTACGATGCTGATTCTGCCTGCTTTTGCGGTATGAACTCTTTAGTTTCTGGCAAGTATACCCAAGCAATCCCTTCTGGATCTCGACTTTGAGTCCAGTCAGCAAAATCTGGGTCAGATTTGCGTTTACCAACCGTACTTGAATGAACGTCGAGCCGTTTGGCAAGTTCGACCTGAATCAGAGGTTGAAGGACTACATGTTCTTCTTTCTCTAATAAATCTGTCCCTAAGTCCTCTTTTTCATTCAGGACTTCTTGAGGTTCCGGCGTTGGTTCTACCTGGGGTTCGGTATCGACCTCAGCTTTCTTTTGCGCCAACAGTTTTTTGAGAGATGGACTGGGTTGTTCCTCTGTTTTTGGTTCGGGTTGTATCTGGGGTTCAGTATCTGCCTCCGCTATCTTTTGCGTCAATAGTTCTTTCAACGAACTGGGTTGTTCCTCTGTTACAGCTTCCGGTTGTATCTGGGGTTCAGTATCTGCTTCCGCTATCTTTTGCGTCAACGGTTCCTGGAAAGAACTGGGTTGTTCCTCTGTTACAGCTTCCGGTTGTTCCTGGGGTTCAGCATGTGTTTCAACTGTCTTTTGAGTCAACAGTTCACCCAGAGATGACGGTTGTTCTCCCTCGATTGTGGGTTCGGGAGACTCTTCAACGTCCTGACTCAATACTTCGCTTTCAGAGGGTTTTGATTCCTGCTGGGTTGGCGGTTCAATTAATGTTGTAGCTTGAGCCGTAACAAATTCATCCTCTTCGGGTAAGGATTCTTCAATATCCTCAAACAAACTTTCCAAAGCGCTAGCTGTGAGAAAGTAATACACCGTACCCTTGTCTGGATAGTCTCGACGTTGGGCACCAAATTCTTCCGCTTTTTTATCCAAGTACCACTGTGCTGCTGGCCCAGATACGCTAGCCTTCATGGACAAGTCGAGTGCTGTCAGACAGCCTTGATTGGCTTCGATCAGCTGATTGAAGTAGGGGTTGACTTGCTTACTCCACCGCTTCCATTGATACTGCTGCCAAATTCTGACACCAATGATGATGACGAATAGCGCTAGCAGTACCGGCCAAGCTTTGTACAGCAGGACGCTCAAAAACGCGAGCGGGATTAAGAGAATCAAAATGCCAGTGGCACTGCTATCGATTACTTTTCCGGTCATATGCCTGCTTGCAAATATACGTTATGGCGAACCATCTTCTTAATAATTGCAAAGATTGCGATCGGATAGTGCTAATGGGGTGTGAGATTAGCAAAAACAGTGAGCAGTGAGCAGTGAGCAGTGAGCAGTGAGCAGTGAGCAGTGGCCAGTGAGCAGTGACTAGTTGGTCGGGAGTTCAACCCTTTATGCAGTTTGAGCGCTCAAATGGGCAAGGCTAAGGCGTTTAAACATCGCCTCACGCGCCAGTGTTGCTAAGGTGTCATCTACTGGTTTGAGAGCAGTGGTTGTTTGATACTTGCGTCTGAGTGCCGTCTGAATCAGCCAGTCAGCGATAAAGGGATTTTTGGGTAACAAAGGACCATGGGAATAAGTTGCGATCGCATTTCGATAAAACGCCCCTTCCATGCCATCTTCCCCATTATTCCCATATCCTTTAATCACGCGACCGAGCGGTTCGACATTCTGCAAATAGGTACGGCCTCCATGGTTTTCAAAGCCAATCACCACAGGCTTGGTTCCCAGCATCGCTTCTAACTCTTGGGCTAATGGGGAGGCGGTTAGCTCAAATACGACATTACCAATGCAACGACGAGCATCGGGGCCGGGATGCTTGCTGACCATATCCAATAACCCCAACCCCTCAATTCGTTGACCTAAGGCGGGTTCGTAGTAATGACCCAAGAGTTGAGGTGCGCCGCAGGTAAACACTCCCGGTGTCCCAGTTTCGATTTTCTCGCGCAGCGTCTCGGCTTTAATCCCTCGCAAATCGCGCATCACGATTTCCTGCTGTCTGTCCTGCGCCCCACCCCCCATGATGATATCGATATCCTGCATTGCTTCAACAGGGGCTTGTTGGTCGAGGGAGACTACGTTGACGTGGATGCCTCGCCACTGGGCGCGCTGCTGCAAGCAGATGACATTTCCGCGATCGCCGTAGGTACTCATCAGAGTAGGATAAAGCCAGCCAATTGTCAGTTCCATTTTTTGAATGATGAACTAAATGATAAATTGTGAATGATGAATTATGAAATGAAATTCGATACACATCTCAGAGAAATGTTGAGCCATTTTCATCATTCATAATTTTTAATTCCATTATTTTTTAGGCAACGTTAGCAGGTTGAGACTAGAGAATCTTGCGACCTGTTAGTAAGCCGCGAACTTCTAACATGGCGGAATAGGTAGGCAGAATATGGAGAGTTTCATTGGCTGGAGTGAGTTCTAAGGCGGTGTTAATGGCGTCTTGCAAGTCTTCTTTGACGATCAGATTGAGGTTATTCTCCTCACTGGTTTGGCTATAGCGGAGACGGAGAGCCATATCGTAAATGCGATCGCCACTGACGACAATCGTTCCTCCCAACTCAACCAACTTCTCCGTATCGACATCCCAAATCCAGGAAACATCGGTACCATCTGGCGTTCGGTCGTTCAGTACGATTAGCTTAGTTGATGCCCCTCCAGCTTTTTGGAGATCGGCTACGGCACGAATGGTTTCATTCATTCCTACCGGATTTTTTGATAACAGAATCCGCACATGCTTCCCTTTAACCTCTAATTCCTCAGCACGTCCAAAGGCAGCACGGAAGTTTTTGATCGTGTCGTAGATAGTAGCGGTGTCAATGCCCATTTCCCGCGCTACTAATCCAGCCGCTAGGGTGTTGTATTTGTTGTAAATACCAATCAGAATCTGCGGCCATTCTCGACTATCAACGGCGAGCGGACTTTTGCTAAAGCCGCATTTAGGACAGTGGAAATCGCCTAAATGGGATAGGTAAACCCCTTTATAGTCCAGTGGATGTCCGCAACTGGGACAGTAAATCGAGTCTACCGCATGGGGAATTTCATCGAGATAGCGATCGGGTTCGCTTAAACCAAAGAATAAGACTTTTTGGGGTAGCTGCTGACCGAGATGGGAGAGGGTGGGGTCATCGGCGTTTAAAATTACTCGGGTTTCAGGGGGGAGAGGTGAGATCGCTTTTTGCCACCTTTGACTAATCGTATCGACTTCTCCGTAGCGATCGAGTTGGTCGCGAAACAGATTTAAACCCAAAATGACTTGAGGCTGACAATCGCGCAATACCAACGGCAGCACATTCTCATCCACTTCCAAAATGGCGTAGTCGGCATCCAGTTGACCGATTAAGTTGGTGTTTTCCAGTAACGCCGTCACCAAGCCATTAATCAAATTTGCACCTGTGGCATTGTGTGCAACTCGCCAACCCTGACGCTCAAGAATGGTACGTAAAAGTAGGGAGGTTGTTGTTTTGCCATTGGTGCCGACGATGAGAATAACACCTCGCCTCACCTGCCGAAACAGCAGTGGCAGCGCGTTTGGCTGAAGACGACGAGCAATTGACCCCGGCAACACACTTGCCGCCCCCATGCGCGACAAACGCACCAGAGACGTTACAGTCTTGGCTGCCCCTACAGATACTCCCAACCGCAATCGATCGCTAACTGATATGCTCAAATCTACACTCCTGCCTAGGAAACACAGCGTTTACGCTTTTCGGGTCTTCAGTGTTATCTTCTAACCTGACTATTGCTCGTCAGAATTTTACCCTACTCAGCTGATGAGCAGAAATCAAGCTGCGTTCAGGATTGTTCCTCAACTCAAATCTTGTATCACTTCAGATTTTGTCAAGAATCGATTGGGCGGCAGCTTCATCAGTAATCAGCCCCGTGATTAGCCTGCCACGCATAGCCGCTAGAATCGCATCCACCTTTTTCACACCCCCTGCTACCCCAACAATTAGCCGTTGAGCCGGTTGTTCCAGGGGTACGCTGGCAACACGCCTGTTCGTTCCCTCTTGGAGCAACACTCCGTGACGATTGTATGCCCAACCCGCAATTTCCCCTACTGCCCCCAATTCAATCAATTGAGCTACCTCATCGTCATTAATGAAGCCGTCCTGATGTAATGGGGCATTCCAGGCAATGTGGCTAATCCCGACAAACGTTGCTTTGGCCTGCTCTGCTAGAGTCTTGACAGTGATAAACGATCGCTGAGTCTGTAACAATTCCCGTTCTTCAATACTGGTAGCAACTACAGGGGTTGGGACGGGATAGGCTTGGGAACCGACGCGATCGGATAAATGCATCACCACTTCGTTGCGACCTGCACGCCCATAGTGGGACATGTTCCCAATAATTGAGACAATCTTATGCTGGGGCTGATCCATCGATGGAATTTGCTCCACCATCGATCGCAATGTGCGTCCTGATGAAAATGCCAGGATTGTCGGGGTTTTCGCGACAAGATACGTCTCTAAGTAGGTAGCCGCACACACCCCAAGTCCATTAAGCGTATCACCACTCCCCGCATCACTCGGCACCACTTCACAAAGCGACAGATCGAATTTGTCTCGTAGCGACTCAGC
>DATNPC010000420.1:0-17791 GCA_036703375.1 Allocoleopsis sp. | reverse complement strand
TGGGTAGTAGAGGAGATAGCCCCCCGTCAGGGGGCAAAAGCAAGTATCTAGATGATAAAACCGCTCATCGATCAAGCGCAGCGATACAACTTCAATATCGAGCCATTTCGCGAGGTAGGGGTGGGAATCGAGTTCGGAGCGGAAGCCGTAGCCTGCCCAGAGCCAACGGCCTTCGCGATCGAGTAGCGCGTCACCTGCCCCCTCAAAGGGGAGGTCTTTGGGCAGTTCGTGTACGGTGTAGCCATGCTGCTCAAACCACTGTTTGAAGTGAGGCTCCTCACCCTGACGCTCTTTATGGTAAAAGCGACTGAGTACGACGGTTTTGCCCAAGACTAAACCCGCATTAGCGGTGAATACCATATCCGGCCAACCGGGTTGAGGTTCCACTAAATCGACGAGCGTGCGATCTTTGAGAACGTGATGGAGCTTTTGCCACTGCTCAACCGCGCGATCGCGCGAGGACTTGTGGATATTGCCTTCCATCCACGGATTAATCACATAATCCACGTCGTAGTGGTCGGGGGGACACATGAGGAAGCGAATCGAATCAGTCATAATCAGTTTTTCGCTGAGGTAAATGCTTGCACGGGCAATCAACCCCCTCTCTACACGCCGACGTCAAAGGCAATACTAGCTACTGCAAAAGAAAAGCCACTCGTTATGTTTCTGCCTAGAGAGGGTTGTTGCTTGGAAGACAGACCAATTCTCTATTTTATCGCCCTAAGAGGGAGCAAAATGAGTCGTACTGTAGTGAGAGTCAACTTATATGTTGCGATCCTCTGACATACTGTTGATAGACAGGATGCGATCGCAAGTTGAAGTTTTGTCAGGTTGAGTGCAACAACTTTAGCTCATCTGAGTTCGACGGAAGTGCGATCGCTGCTTGTGATTACCTAGATGCGTCCTCAGGCAGATCAACAGCCAAGCTTGCTCTTTGGCAACATGAATAGGTAGTTTGCGTCGTAGATATCCATGAATCCGAAAATCTTCCTCCCATTTTTTTTTACAACCTTCCTATTCAGTGGATATCCAGCGCTGCAAGTGGTTCGAGCAAACCCGCCGCTACTCATCGCTCAGTCAGTTTGGAAACCCTTCTCCTCTAAGGACGGAGGCTTTACAGTCTTGATGCCCGGTCAACCGACTCAAGAAAATAGAACCGTCAAGACTGAAGTTGGTTCTATCCCCGTTCAAGCGTTCTCCGTACTCCGTAGAGGGGAAGCCCTTTATGCCGTAGCCTACTCAGATTTTCCGGGCAATTTTCCCCAAAATCCTCGCGATATCGCTCGCATGCTAGCTCAGGTGGCTTCAGGTTTTGCCCAAGGCGCTAAGGGGAGATTGATCGGTCAACAAACGATCAGTTTAGGAAATTTTCCGGGACGAGAAATTCGTCTGCAACTCGATCGCGGACTGATTGCTAGAGGGAGACTGTTTGTTGTTAATTCGCGACTGTATCAAGTTATCGTGGTAACTGGTCAGGAAAGAAATTTAACTAAAAGTATTGAGGGCTTTTTTAAGTCGTTCCGACTGCTCGATAATGCAACAGCCTCAAAAGCCCCTTCTCCGGAAGAACTCAATACGAATCTCAAACAAGCCGTTTGCCGTCAAAATTGGTCGCAAGTGCTCCAAATTATCGACCAGATGCTCGCGATGGCACCGAGTCCAGAAACTCGCAACCAGTTAGTGACTTACCGCGAACGAATACAAGGTCTTGCTAACTCTGGAGGCAAGATTCCTCCAGCCTCGCTGCCTGATTGCAGTGCAGCGCAATAAATTTTAGAACCAGGCAAGAAATGATGCCCCGACAGCAGGGTTGGTTGTTAGCGATCAGTTTGTGGTTTCTAGGGATTAGGCAAATAACGATCAACGAACAACCAACCTCAAATTATCCGAACGCTCATCCCTTCACGCGCTAAGAATCCACCTTCAAAGCTATTTTTTACTTCCACTTCTAGATTGTCTAGGAAATCATCATTATGGCCCGGTTCGTGGTGAAAGATTGCCAACCGCTTAGCCCCTGCTTCCTTAGCCGCTTTTACACCTTCTTGCCAAGTCGAGTGGCCCCAACCCACCTTCGGAGACTTCGGGCTATGGTATTCTTCATCGGTGTACATCGCATCATAAATCACCACATCCGCTTCGCGAGCTAAATGCAGCACGTTTTCATCAATGCGATCGGCAAAATGTTCTGTATCCGTACAGTAAAAAGCCGAATGACCTTGCCACGTCACTCGATAACCCATAGCGCCGTTAGGATGATTGAGAGGCGTCGTTTCAATGATGATATCGTCTAGTTGCATCGAATCACCACAAACTAAGTCGTAGTATTTTAAATCTGCCTTGAGTGCCTTGGTGGGTACAGGAGAGTCTGTGTGCAGAACGCGCTTGCAAAAATGATCCGCCATTGATGTCCCCTCTGGTGCCGCCCCATGAATATGTAAGGTATTGCCTTCAACAAATGCCGGGGTGAAAAATGGTACGCCTTGGATATGGTCCCAGTGGTAGTGAGTAAAAAACCAATACGCTTCAATCGGCTGCGAAGGCTCTAGACTTTTAGCCAGCATTCGCAAACCCGTGCCGCCATCAAAAATTAAGCGTTTTCCGGCGACTTGCATTTCAACACAGGAGGTGTTTCCACCATAACGAACAGTGTCTTTTCCAGGAGAGGGGATACTACCTCGGACTCCCCAGAATCGAACAACAAACTCAGAGGAAGGGGAAGGGCTATTGGTTTCCATTTGCAATTAAAGCTTCAAAGTACCGCACTGACCCTGATGACGTAGTAAGTGATCGCACAACACTAAAGCGACCATTGCTTCTACCATAGGCACTGCTCTAGGTAAGACGCAAGGGTCGTGGCGTCCTTTGGCGGCTAGTATTGTTTCTTCACCTGTGCTAGTCACCGTGCGCTGTTCTTTTCGTATAGTAGCAGTGGGCTTAAATGCTACCCGTAAAATTATATTTTCACCGTTACTAATACCACCTTGAATACCACCAGAGCGGTTAGTAACAGTGCGAGTTGCACCCGTTTCATCCCGATAGAATGCATCATTATGCTCGCTACCCGTGAGCAGAGTCCCCGCAAATCCAGAACCAATCTCGAATCCTTTACTGGCTGGTAGAGACATTACACCCTTGGCTAGATCTGCTTCTAATTTATCAAAAACTGGCTCGCCCAAGCCTTTGGGAACGCTTCGAGCGACACATTCAACCACACCACCTAACGAATCGCCGCTACGTCCAATCTGTTCGATGTGTTCGATCATCTTCTCAGCACATTCGGCATCCGGACAGCGAACAATATTGCTTTCTACTTGTTCTAGAGTAATGGTGTTTGGGTCAACAACAGCTTCTAAATCTTTGATTCGCTTGACGTAACCGATGATTTCAACACCCGCAACTTGTTGAAGGATTTTTTTTGCGATCGCACCGGCCGCCACTCTCCCGATGGTTTCTCGCGCCGAAGACCGTCCCCCACCCTGCCAATTCCGGATGCCGTACTTAGCATCATACGTCGCATCGGCATGAGAAGGGCGGTACTTTTGCGCCATCTCATCGTAATCCTGGGGACGAGTATCTTTATTGCGAACTAAGATTGCGATTGGGGTTCCCAGCGTTCTGCCCTCAAACACGCCAGAGAGGATTTCACAGGTATCGGCTTCTTTACGCGGAGTCGTAATTTTACTTTGACCCGGACGCCGCCGATCTAATTCCTGCTGAATTTCCTCCGTTGAAATTTCCAATCGCGGGGGGCACCCATCAATAACTACACCCACGCCTCCACCGTGAGATTCCCCGAACGTCGTGACGCGAAATAGATGCCCAAACGTGCTGCCCATGTTGCCTAAATTGAAGGATGTCTAGAAATTTCGATCTTAACAGCCCTTAGACCTCTTGCATAAATCAGAGAAGGGCGAAGCATTTGCGGATAAAAACCCTGATTTTACCGATACATCCGAGCGCAAATGCTTCGCCTCTACCGCTAAAAATTGGCTTTTGCAAGAGACGACTATGAGCGTACCGCTCACACTCCAGAATGACAGGAGACTTTCTTGCACAGGTCTATTGATTCGCCACACTCGAAAAGGAATGCGATCGCGTTTCTCCCGTTAGCTGTTTTCACTCCTGCCTGTCCCAGAACTCCCCAGCACACTCTTGACCAACTACTCACTGGCCACTGCTCACTGTTCACTGCTCACTGCTCACTGCTCACTGTTAAACCTCGACTGGATGTTGACCATAAAATGGCAGCGCGTCTGCCCAATGAGGGCGCTTATCTTGTTGCCAGTTGAGATAGGCAAGTTCTAACAAGCTTGAAACCGAGGTTCCCAGCCCAACACCCGCCGGAATTCTAATTAGCTCATAGGGGATTTTCCAATTATCCAGCGTGTGTTGCCATTTGTCCGGTGTCAGTACTGTATCTGGAAGCAGCGCTGTAAGTCCTGAATCTGATGAGCGTACCTGATAGATAGCTGCAAATAATTGACTGCGCTGGGCAGGCATTTGAATTGCGATCGCTCTATCCTCAGAAATCCCTCGCTTCTCCTCAATCACCAATACATTTTCAAGGAGGGTTGGGGGGGTAGAGAGTTGAGAGAAGTGCGCCCAAGCTGCTGCTGCCAGCGTCGAAATGGCAAACAAAGGAATTTCTAATTGCTGTGCTAAAGTCCGGGCTGTGACAACGCCGATGCGAGTCCCGGTAAAGCCACCAGGTCCCTTCGCGACAGCAATAAACCCTAAATCGCTCCAAGTTTGAGGTTTGATAAACTCAGCCAGATTTACATGCAAATGAGTAGACAAATCATGCCCCAAATCCCAGACTTGGCTGCGACTGTTATCGGCAAAGTTACTCAGTGCCAAACCCAACTGAGGGCTACTGGTATGAATGGCTAAGCCGTACTGATTGGGTTCTAGGTTACTTTGCATCGATCGCGCTGCCAAATCCTGCTGGTTTTTTCCAAGCTACCATTATCTCAACCATTCAATGGCTGTCCCTTGGGTCGCCAGGAGAAAAGTTAAGAAGCTGAATTAGGGGAAGTTGGCAGGCGAGCAGACTAGGTCTTAACTCCGGAGAGTGTCAAAGTTTCCCAATGCCCTGAGTTTGAGTTATGGATGCCAAAACATACTCTCAATCGGAGAACTAAACAGTTGCTTCTCCAGAGAAGAGAGTGGCAGGATAATCGGCCAAAACAGGGTTGCGATCGCTAAAACTTTCAAACACAAAGCCTTTTCTGGCCCAGAGAGGTTAGTGTCCAGTCTAAAACGTTTAAACCAGCGAATAAAACAATGGATAGCCTTTGAGAAATAAAGCACTGCCAGGACGCAGGATAGTTCTTGGTAGTTGACTACGTCGAATAAACACATCGACTTTTACCCTTCAAAGTTTTAGCAACAGATTTTAATGCGTTGGTAAGCACCTGTAGAGCGAAGATTTAGACTTAAATTTCCGGCTCTTACGAACCTGACATTAAAAATCATCCCCTTGTCGGGTGATTTTTGCAATCGATTGAATCACAATTTAATATTACAGTAAGCTTATTTACTCAGTATAACTGATATGAGGTGTGGGCTAAAAAAGCTAGAAAAGTCGTAACAAAACTCATACAGATGCTTGCTCCGGGCTGACACAGGACTCGGAGAAATTCCATGAACAAGCGTTTTTGTAAAATAGTAGTTAACGAATTCAGGAGCCAGGTGACTGGTGAAAAACGCCTATCGAGACTATCTACGGTAACCTTCAGGGTCTAAAATCCAGCCAGCTCAAGCAACTACAACGGTTGTACCATCAGCGTATTCCAGGCGATCGCGTAACCACACCAGAGTTTGCACAGCGCTTGGCAGCCATTAGCGCCGATATTAAACAGCCGCTGTGTACTTATATCAACCGCCGAGGACAAGTTATTCGCGTGGGTGTCGGGACACCGCCTCAGACAAAAATTCCTCCCCTAGAACTGCCTCGCTATGGTGCAGAACGCTTGTGCGGCATTCGCTGTATTTCCACTCAGCTCAAGTCCGAATCTCCGAAAGAAACGGCTTTAACCGCAATGGCGATTCAGCGGCTGGATGCCCTCGTGCAACTCAATATTACGGAGTCTGGGTTTGAGCGGCGAGGCGGTGGCGCTACAGGTTATGTCAAAGAAACCTACTTAGCTCACTTAATCCCTGCCCCAGAACAAGCTGTGCAAAGCTTTGGCGATAGCTTGGCACCATCTGGTACTGGCTTGAGTTGGAGCGTGTCGCCCCCCTTGAGCTTAGATGTATTGACTCAGCAGGATTTCCTCGATTTAGTCGAAGGATTAGAAGCGGAGTTTCGACGAGAATTTGTTGCACAACAGGTCGATGTTGACCAAGATCGAGTGCTAATTGTTGGCTTGATGACCGATGACAGCACGAAAGGGCGCTTTGAAGATGGGTTGGCAGAAATCGCCCGGTTGGTGGAAACGGCTGGGGGAGAAGTGTTGCAGACGATGCGGCAAAAGCGATCGCAACCTCATCCTCAAACCGTTGTCGGTGCCGGTAAAGTCCAAGAAATTGCCCTCACCGTACAAACACTGGGCGCAAATCTCATCGTGTTTGACCGCGACCTATCACCTGCACAAGTCCGAAATTTAGAAGCTCAAACGGGTATCCGTGTTGTAGACCGCACCGAAGTCATTCTCGATATCTTTGCCCAACGCGCCCAATCCCGTGCGGGTAAGCTGCAAGTTGAACTCGCTCAACTGGAATACATGCTGCCTCGCCTGACGGGGCGCGGTCAGGCAATGTCACGCTTGGGGGGTGGTATTGGGACTCGCGGACCGGGTGAAACCAAACTGGAAACAGAACGCCGTGCGATTCAGCGTCGCATCACTCGACTGCAACAAGAAGTGAACCAATTGCAAGCGCATCGTTCCCGCATGCGGCAACGGCGTCAGCAGCAAGAAATTCCTACAGTTGCTGTAGTGGGCTATACCAATGCTGGAAAGTCCACCTTGTTGAATACCTTAACGAATGCCGAAGTCTACACCGCAGACCAACTGTTTGCGACCCTCGACCCCACCACGCGACGCCTCCCAGTTCCCCACGCCGTGACTGGAGAGTCGATGGAGATTCTGCTGACTGACACGGTAGGCTTTATTCACGAACTGCCGCCCCCGCTAGTCGATTCGTTCCGCGCCACGTTAGAGGAAGTCACAGAAGCTGATGCCCTGCTGCATGTAGTGGATTTATCCCATCCGGCTTGGCAGAGTCATATTCGCTCTGTAATGTCGATTTTGTCGGAAATGCCCGTGACACCAGGACCGATTTTAGTGGCGTTTAACAAGATCGACCAAGTCGATAGCGATACCTTAGCGCTAGCTCAAGACGAGTTTCCTCAAGGTGTGTTCATCTCTGCGAGTAAGCGTTTTGGATTGGAAACCCTGCGCCAGAAATTAGCGCAGTTAGTTTACTATGCTATCCATCCGCATTCGCAGTAACCAGCGATCTCCTGACTAGTGACCCAAGTTGAAACAGTGATGAAAAATTATCGGTTCCACCGTGACAACAGTCGGGGACTTGGCATTGCCGATCGTGAGCGTTAATCTCTAGAAGAGGATAAAACTCAACACTAAAGACTAGTACTCACCCGAACGTTTGATGCTTCATCCCGGCGACGCCGAGATTTTAAATTTTCTTGAGCAAATCCAATTGGCACGGAATGTGTCAGTCGGCTTGCGTTGCTATCGTTTGCGGACGATGTGTCTACACTTTGGTCGTTGGCTGAAACTAGAGTCCGACCAAATGCGTCAGTTGGTTTTCTTAAGCTACTGCCATGGCTTAGGAAAAATTGGGATTCCTGACTCGATCCTGCTCAAGCCCAGTTCTTTAACCGAACAAGAGTGGGTGAAGATTCGAGAGTATCCAGAAGCTTCGGCCTTGATCTGCAATCAGCTCCCCCACCTTAAGGAGTTTGCCCCATTGGTGCGATCGCATCAAGAGCGACTCAATGGTACGGGCTATCCTGATGGCTTAAGTGGTGAAGAAATCCCGTTTATCGTGCAGGTGTTTCAATTGGTGAATGTTGCAGATGCCATTATCAGCAAGCGCCTCCATCGTAAAAGCAGCGATCCGCCAAGCGAGCGCCCCTACTGGTTACAGGCAGTTGAGGAAATCACCAAGGAGATGAATGCGGGAGTCAGAGACCAAGCATTGTGCGAGAAGTTTTTCCGGTTTTTGGAGCTTTACTACCGGGGAGGTGGGGGTTGAAAGTTGAGAGGTTGCCAGCTAGAACAGCGCTATAGCAGTCCTAAACGATTGGAAAGGTAAGAACCCCGACTTCTTAAATGAAGTCGGGGTTCTGAACTGCGGAATCAAAAATTGCTATAGAAGGAAAGTTGAGATGCAAAAAGCACCATTAAATGTCTTACAACTCTGGAATATGAGCTTTGGGTTTCTCGGCATTCAGTTCAGCTGGGGACTCCAAATGGCAAACATGAGTGCTATCTTCGAGCATCTTGGTGCTGATGCTCACCAAATTCCCATCCTTTGGATTGCAGCGCCATTCACAGGCTTAGTCGTTCAACCCATTATCGGTAATATGAGCGATCGCACTTGGGGGCCGCTCGGCAGGCGACGACCTTATTTTCTCACGGGTGCTCTTCTCGGCGCGATCGCTTTGATTCTCATGCCGCATGCCTCGACACTATGGATGGCAGCAGGTTTGCTCTGGATTTTAGATACCTCCGCCAATATCAGCATGGAGCCATTTCGAGCCTTTATCAGCGATTTGCTCCCCTCAGAGCAACACACCCAAGGATTTGCCATGCAAAGTCTGTTAATTGGCATCGGTTCCGTCTCTGCATCCGCTTGCCCTTGGCTGTTAAATCATGTTTTCGGCATCTCTAGCTTGGCTACCGGCGAACAACCAAAGATTCCTCTGACGGTGGAACTCTCTTTTTATATCGGAGCTGTCCTTTTTTTGGGAACCGTGCTTTGGACGGTGATTAGTACCCAGGAGTATCCACCAGACGATATGAAGGCTTTTCAGGCACAACAGCTCCAAAAAGGCGGCATCATCAATATTATCCGAGCGATCGGGCAAGCGTTGCAGGACATGCCCTTGACGATGCGACAACTGGCTTGGGTACAGTGCTTTACCTGGCTTGGTTTATACTGCTTCTTTCTCTATTTTCCACCAGCCGTGGCTTGGCATGTTTTCGAGGCTACGGACAAAGCTTCAGCGGTTTATATCGAAGGTATTGAATGGGCCGGCATTTGTCTAGCGACGTACAATGCTATCTGTATCATCTCTTCCTTTGTGTTACCTCGCTTAGCTCAGGCGACTAGTCCTCAGATAACCCATAGCCTTTGTCTCCTTTGCGGTGCGGCTGGTTTGATTTCACTGGCATTCATTCACGACAAATATCTCTTGCTCTCCTCCATGGTTGGTGTTGGCATGGTTTGGGCCAGTGTGTTGGCTATACCTTATGCTATGTTGGCGAGTTCCCTACCACGCGATCGCAATGGGATTTATATGGGAATCTTTAACTGTTTTATCGTGTTGCCAGAGATTGTCGCCTCACTTGGCTTTGGTTGGGTGATGGAGCATGTGCTTGGTAATAATCGCCTACTCGCTGTAGTCATCGGAGGCGGCTTTCTCATCGTTGCAGCATTCCTCACCCAGCGCGTGAAAATCTTGCCTGCATTGGACTGGACTGAGGAGAGCGGCGAAGAGATGCCGGATGTTGAACGTTCCGAAGAAATCGCGTTCAACGCCGAAGGTTAAAACCATAATCAACTGGTTCCTGCTTACAGGTCTCTATTCACGGCTCAGCCGAGTTTGCAGTATAATCTTATCTTCATTCTCAATGCTGTAGTGATGTGCATCACATTACGGCAAAGGGTCTGTCACCCTTCTGTGCAAGTTTTCATCACTAGCAAATCCAATAGCGATCGCATAGTTTTTCCGTAATTTTACGGATAGTAGAATTGCAGGGTTATTCAATGGCTTATGAGACGCTCCCAAATATACTTCCCTAAATTCCCAGTCGAGCAAGTCGCCAATCGAATTATTTATCTACGTAAGATTAGCCGAATTGACCAACATTTATTCATGTCGGCCATCCTTTCCAAAAAATCCCTATCACCTGAAGAAAAAAATCTCGTGGAGCAAGTCTACCAGGGGTTGAATAAAGGGTGGATTAAAGTAGTGGAGTAGGTCAATAGGATTGGCTCCTATTGAAAACTAAAGCATATTCAGGTGATAGCTAATAAATATTCAACTATTATAGAAATTCCCTATGAGCGATCGAGTGTTCCCCTACATAGGGAATTTAAACTTATTCAAATCGACCGCTGCCAATCTTTGGAGGAACATCATCCGCCCATAATTCAGCGGATATAGTGACTTGTTTTTCCACAGGTACCATCTCATTATATTGCTCGAATAATTTAGCTACTAAGTTAGTATACTCTCTCAATAAATCGCGAATCTCTTGTCTAGCCAGCAAATTATACGAACTAGATACATTATTTTTTCTCCCCAACTTGCGAATATTAGGCGCTTGAGAGACTAACCAAATAAATGGAGAATTCATAATTTCTTCCATCAAATCGATTGTTTCTGGCTGCAAAAATAAACAATATTTTTCTACTGTTCTATTTAAAGATTCTTTAAATTGAGCGCATTCTCGGTACAAGTAATCTGACCAATTCGCTTCGACGGCTGTAAAAGTTGGCGCTGGCTTAGCAAAATCAAGAAAAGCTAATTGCTCAAAGAAAATATCGTCAAACAGCTCCGACACCTTTTGATAGGTTTTATCCGGTTTCTCTTGCACAGCTGCTTTGAACATATTAAAAAATAGGTAAAAGTGACGAATTAAGGGTCGCCTGAGCTGTAAAAAAGCAACCATTTCTCGCTTTCTTCTTTCTTTCTCTTGCTCAATGTCTATAACTCTGTCTATCGAAAATATTGCAACAAGAATACCAATAATCTCGGAAGCTAACTCCAAAGAAAAAGATTTAATCCAAGATGATGAATCGGAAATGGAAAAATAAATAGAAAAGCAGCTTACCAATAAGATAAGAAGCAAGATATATGGAGTTTTTAAGGAGCTTCTCATCTATTCCTCATAGAGTTTGTTAGATTAGAATCTCATCCAACGTTAAAATTCATCCTATGTCAAGGTGGGTTAGATTAGAGAACATCCTCTAATACGCTACGAGTATTTTGCCACGCCCAGATTCCTGCCCCTGCTACCACAAGGCTCATACCCAGGAGTACAGTCCGTAAGCCGATCGCATCCGTCAGGGGACCAGTAATTGCGAGGGGCAAGCTCAAGGCAATATTTACAACATTGTTTTGAAATCCAAAAACTTTACCTCGCATACATTCTTCCGTAGACGCATGAATCGTTGTCTGCATCGGTACGCCAATCAATGAAGCACCTAATCCTAACAATGCGCTCAGTCCCAACCCTAACCAGATGTGTTGGGTAAAGGTAAAGACAGATAAGACAAACGCCATGCTCAGAAAACCGATTAAGGGTAAAGGCTTGCGATGAAAGCGATCGCCCCAGTGTCCCAACGCACCAGCACCAAACACCAATCCAATGCCTGCGGCAGCTAAAAGAAAACCAAATTGAGTCGGCTTCAAACCAATTCGTTCGGCTAAGCTAAATGCCAAAACGGTTAAAGCCGCGAAAACAGAATACAGCACTGTCAGCTGAACCATCGCATTTCTCACCAAGCGATTTTTCCATAAATAGCGTAAGCCTTCCTTGAAATCTTGCCAGGGATGGATAGCTAACGTACTCTTACTAATTTTCTGTTCTCTCAGCGTGATAAAGCAGACACCGATCGCGGCAATTACGTACAACCAAGCCACAAAAAAGTCTTGACCGCTATCTCCCGACCAGCTTTTTACCAAACTTAATAATGGCTCTCCGATCGCAAAACCTACAATCAAAGAACCCATCATTGTGGTGGTAAAGAGTGCATTCGCTGACATCAAATTTTCTCGCCGCACAATGAGGGGAATCGCAGCTTGCTCGGCAGGAGCAAAAAATTGCGTCACGCAAGAGATTAAAAATGTGATTGCTAACAAGATAAAAAAATGTTTGGGCAAGAGGGGAATTAAGAGCATCAGTGCCGCACGCATCACATCAGAGGCAATCATGATGTGCTTTTTAGGAAAGCGATCGACAAAAATTCCGGCGGCTGAACCAAAGAAGATTGCCGGTAGTGTAAAAGCGATCATTAAAGCCGATCGCATCGAGTTTGCAAAAGCTGGCGGAGACTGATATTCTTCAAGTAAAGAAATTAGCAAAACAAAAAATACTTTATCGGCTATCTGGGACAAAACTTGCCCGAACCACAGCACCATAAAGGCTTTGTTTTTTAGCAAAGCATAAAATCCGTTCTCCAGAGCAGGAGGTTGAGCTGGAAGCATAGGAATGGTTTAGAAGCCTTTCGATCTCTTTCCCTAGTTTGGGCTTATTCAAGGCAACTGCTGTCAGTGTAGCAGCCACTTTTTTGAGTGTGCTAGCAGAAGGCGTAGACGTTTCCAACGAAAAGCAAGCGTTGGTTTATTACCGCTACTATTATCGACGGGCTGTAGGCTTAGCCTTCAGGTTAGGTACTGGATCTTGAGCGACCCAACCCTGAGGCGAAGAGTAGCGGACTTCAAAATGCAAATGAGATTTATCGGTGTCGGGGCGTCCGGTTGAACCAACCGTGCCGAGAACATCTCCTTGCTTGACAGTCTGACCGATTCTCACCTTCACGTCTGTCAGATGTGCATAGCGGGTTTGGCGTCCTCCCTGATGATTAACGATTACTAAATTGCCATAGTTAGCTTGCGGGCCTGAAAAGGCAACAGCTC
Source organism: Allocoleopsis sp. (assembly GCA_036703375.1). Classification (GTDB taxonomy): domain Bacteria; phylum Cyanobacteriota; class Cyanobacteriia; order Cyanobacteriales; family Coleofasciculaceae; genus DATNPC01. The sequence goes on along the minus strand of DATNPC010000420.1, from coordinate 4,953 downwards.
CAGGCGCAACGGCTAGTACGGGAGTTCCAGGATTAGCCAACAAATCTATCCCACTGTGAAATCTGGATTCTCCAGTACTGGGATTTGGGTGCCAACCATAACTCAGTGCTACCGATGCTGCTGTGGGTAAGGGATAACCAGAAAATCCAGTGTAATTATCAACAATTCGTCGTCCTTGTGGAGAAAAATTGACGCCAGGAACGAAGACAACCTTAGGCTGTGCTTGACAGCCGTTAATCTCGTATAAAACATCCACGCGAATGCCATAGGCGGTTGCCACATCTTGCCAGCGAGAACCAGCAGGGACCTGCACGCGAATGCCATTAAACGGAGGAATTAAGATTTCTCTGCCAATGGGCAGCGGTGCCCCTCCTTTTAATCCTGGGTTGAGACTGAGTAGCGTTGCTGGGACGAGGTTGTATTGTTGAGCAATACTATCTAACGTTTCCCCCGCAGCAACCTTATGGCGAGTCAAACGGGAGAGAACGGGTGGCCGACAAACATCAGCCGGTGATAGGGTAGAACGCGGAGCGGGAGTTTGCGCGATCGCTTGAGCAACTGCCTGGGCTGAAGCACTATTTACTGGAGTGGGATGGCTCGATTGAGTTGCCTGGGTCATGAAGGAGACTGGCACAAAGCGATCGGGATTAGCTTTTGTGCCAACGGCTGAAGCAAACAACCAGAGCGTTGTTGAAAAAATAGGCAGCCAGCGCAGTAAATTCATTTCTCAATGTATGAATTCTGAATGATGAATTATAAATGGAAATCTTTCGATCGTTCATAATTCATCATTGGTTTAAAGCACGCGCAGTATACTCGGAATACTATTTATAGCTTCCAGCGTGCGGATTTCATCTAGAGCTTGTCGGAAGTTCCCTTCACGTACATCGTGAGTAACGACGACGATTTCTGCCAAGTTGTCTCGGAATCCGATTTGCACAATGGATTCTAAACTAACATTGTGCTTGCCAAAGCAAGTCCCTAAGCTACCAATCACGCCCGGTCGATCGTTAGTCAGGAACCGTGCGTAAAAGCGAGTGACAAGTTCTGAAATCGGAGCGATCGCGCAATAGTGTTGATGGGTGCAACTGAGTAAGGGATGGAGTCGGTGAGTCTCTTGTGCGGTTTTCAAAACGGCAGCAATGTTCAAAATATCCGATACCACCGCACTTGCCGTCGGACCAGAACCCGCACCAGGGCCGAAGAACATTACCTGTCCCATCGGTTCGCCTTCCACCAAAATCGCGTTGTAGACACCGTTAATGCTGGCAAGGGGATGCGTCTGGGGAACCAGCGTGGGATGAACTCTCACTTGCAGCGTTTCTGACTCGGGGTTATCAGCCGTGAGTGCCGTATCTTCGCGCTGAGCGACTGCTAACAGTTTGATTGTAAACCCTAGCCTCTGGGCATAGGCAATATCTGCTGCGCTGACTTGGCGAATGCCTTCACAATACACTTCTGGCAATTTAATTCGACCCGCAAAGGCCAAGGACGCCAGAATCGCAATTTTATCCGCCGCATCTAAGCCATCAACATCTGCTGTTGGGTCAGCCTCTGCATAACCAAGCTTCTGAGCATCAGCGAGGATGTCGCTAAATTCACCCCCCTCAGTTTGCATCCGCGTCAGGATGTAATTGGTCGTCCCGTTGACAATACCAGTAATGCTCTTGATGCGATTCGCTCCCAAGGACTGCTTCAGGGGTTGAATCACCGGGATACCGCCCCCAACCGCAGCTTCTAATAGGACGTAAACTCCAGCCTCTTCCGCTGCCGTGAAAATTTCGGCCCCATAGCGGGCAATTACCGCTTTGTTTGCGGTAACAACGTGCTTGCCGTGGGCGATCGCTTTGAGAATAAGCGATCGCGCTGGTTCTAAGCCACCCATAACCTCAACGACAATATCAACCGCCGGATCGCTGACGATCGATTCTAAATCGGTTGTAATTAATTCGGGTGGCAGCTTGACCTCTCTGGACTTATTAAGCGATCGCACTCCGACTCGATGAATCTCGATCTCCTGCAATAACGGATGACGCCCCTGTAGGTTCAGCAAAATCTGTGCCGTTCCCGTGCCAACCGTCCCCAGTCCTAGCAAACCAACTTTAAAAGCCACAGCTTTTCCTTTTACTCCTAACCCTATCAAAACATCATAGAAGCTGAGAGCCACCGTCTTTTAAGCGGCAGGAAGTCTTCCCTTCGGGACGCTACGCGAACGCGAACGAGTTGAGTCAGCTGCCAGAGAGCAGAAGGTCTACCATAGATTTACCCAAGTGCAGCTATCTCAGGTATGGTCTACTGCCTCAACCCTTACTGTCGCGATCGCCTCAATCCGGATGGCTCTAAGTTTTGTCTGAGTTGCGGCTCCCTATTATTACTGAGAAACCGCTACCACGCAATTAAACCAGTCGGTAGTGGTGGCTTTGGCAGAACGTATTTAGCGATCGATCGAGATTGCATGAACATGCCTTGCATCGTCAAGCAATTTTCTCCCTCGCCAGACATTCAGGCTGAACCTGTGGCACTGAGAAAAGCAACTGACATGTTTTACCAAGAGGCAGTGCGGTTGTTGCAACTGGGAGAACATCCTCAGATTCCCAGACTATTGGCCTACTTTGAACAGGAAAAATATCTGTATCTGGTGCAGGAGTTGATTGATGGCAAGGATTTGAAGCAAGAACTAGCGACGACAGGAGCGTTTAGCGAACAGAAGATTAGGCAGCTATTAGCCGATCTGCTACCCGTCCTCAAGTTTATCCACGATCGCGGCGTCATTCACCGGGATATCAAGCCAGGAAACATTATGCGCCGTCGCAAGGATGGCAAATTAGTGTTGATTGATTTTGGGGTGTCCAAGCAAGCAACGGGGACGCTGCTGGGGAAAGTGGGGACAAAGGTGGGGACGGCAGGATTTACCTCGCTCGAACAAATGCGCGGTCAAGCGTACCCAGCTAGCGATTTGTATAGTTTAGGGGTGACTTGCATTTGTTTGCTGACGCGATCGCTGCCTCAAGCCGATGGCTCGGATGAAGCGTATGACCCGATGGAAGGTCGCTGGAAGTGGCGCGAGCGTTTGCCCGAGGGGACAACAGTCAGCCAGGAGTTGGGGCAAATTTTAGACAAACTGCTCCAGGATTTACCGAAGTATCGTTATCAATCGGCTGATGAGGTACTACAAGACCTGAATTCTACTAACACCCTGACCTTGTCTGAGAAAAGCTCAACTGCAAGCGTAGGAGACTCTTCTGCCTCTGCTGCCGACTCCCATACCGAGATTCCGCCAGAACACCTTTCCCCTAATTCTCAATTAACGACTCAACCCTCTGAGTCAACGTCTCTAGGTTCAGAATCTGCGATCGCGTTTCCTAGCGATCGGCTACTGTCATCAGCCGGAATAGACTATAGCCACCTGCGCCAACTCCTCATCGCTGAGAAATGGAAAGAGGCCGATCTGGAAACTACAAATATCTTATTCAGGGTAGCTGGTCGAAAACAAGAAGGTTGGATGAGAGCAGAAGATTTTAAACACTTCCCTTGCGAAGATTTGCGTACTATCGATCGCCTTTGGGTTTATTACAGCCGAGGCCGCTTTGGATTCACCGTGCAAAAGACGGTCTGGGAGAGTGTTGGGGGGAAACACGAGGTTGACTATATCACTTGGTGTCGTTTTGGCGATCGGGTTGGCTGGCGCGTGCAGGGTAATTGGTTAAAATACTCCGAACTCACGTTTAATCGCGAGGCTGCCCCCATGGGTCATCTTCCAGCTGGAGGGGCAGATGAAGTTGTATTAGGCAAGTGGGATTTGGTGTGTTCTTCTCTAGTATTGAGACTGAAAGAATGTAACATTCAGTAGTTAGAGTACTCCAGAACAATCAATCTCTGTTCGTTGTTTATGGTTGGACGTGTGGAGACGCGGTGTCTTGCGGTAAAAATGAGTAACAAATTACTCCTTGTCAACCGAAAAATTACTGAGAAAAAAAGGTATATTAGTTACAGTGACTGAAAATAGGAAAGTGTCACTGCGCGAAAAGCTTCACCGATCCTTTACAAAACCACTTCAATAGGCAAATCCTTGTAAGGATTGTTATGATCGCAGGCTAATACTGGTATGATTGCGAATCACAATCCCTAGGATTGGATCAAACATTGTATCGATACAGCAATTCTTTTAAGGAGAATTAAGCTTTGTCTCGTCGCTACCTATTTACTTCTGAATCCGTTACCGAAGGACATCCCGACAAAATCTGCGATCAGATTTCTGACACGATTCTAGATGCCCTACTCGCTCTAGACGACCATAGCCGTGTTGCTGCTGAAGTTGTTGTTAACACTGGCTTAGTGATTGTTACGGGTGAAATCAGCTCCAAAGCGCACGTCAATTACATCGATTTGGCACGCAAGAAAATTGCGGAAATCGGTTACGTCCACGCCGATAATGGCTTCTCTGCCAACAGCTGCTCTGTTTTAATTGCTTTAGACGAACAATCTCCTGACATTGCCCAAGGCGTCACATCTGCCAAGGAAACTCGGGAGGAAATGAGTGATGACGAATTAGACAAGATTGGTGCTGGCGACCAAGGTCTCATGTTTGGCTATGCCTGCAACGAGACTCCTGAATTTATGCCCCTGCCCATCAGCTTGGCTCACCGGATTTCCCGCCAACTGGCAGCGGTGCGGAAAACAGGTCAACTGCCCTACCTGCGTCCTGATGGCAAAACGCAAGTGACCGTGGCTTACGAGGACGGAAAACCCGTTGGCATCGATACCATTTTGGTTTCCACCCAACACACTCCCACCATTGGGGATATCACTGATGAGGACGCTGTTCAAGCCAAGATCAAAGAAGACCTTTGGTCAGCCGTCGTGTTACCAGTGTTTGGCGACATCGAAATCCAGCCGGATAATCAAACCCGCTTTTTGGTGAACCCAACGGGCAAATTCGTGATTGGTGGGCCT
>DATNPC010000419.1:0-5439 GCA_036703375.1 Allocoleopsis sp. | reverse complement strand
GTTTCCTCTTGAGCGGCCCCGTCGCCTCGTTGACGCTGGTCGGCGAGGATTTGTTGATAGGCTTTGACTGCCGGTTCTGGTAATCGCACCTGCTGGTAAGCTTGCGCTAAAGCTCGCAGAAGCTCCGGATTCATGGTCTTCTTTTGTTCGGCTTCTTGCTGAATGGCTAACAGGCGCTGTGAAATAACGTTGGTATCGAACTTGCGATTGTTTTCCCACGCAATGGCACCAACTCGCCCTAGAGCTGTTACTTCCTCCAATGGGCCCAATACCCTCCGCAAACGCAGTTCTCGGTACCAGACATCAAATGCCTCGTCGGGTTTATTGGCTTGAAGCAATGCCGTTGCTTCAGTATTGAGCCGATCCAAGGATTCCCTCAATTGCGATCGCTCTTCTGGGGTAAGCGATTCCTTCTTTTTCGGTAATAGGGGATCGGGTGTTTTGAGTTCTAAAGGATTGGGTCTAAATTCTTCAGGTTGCGGCTTCTCATTTTGTTGGGGCTTGCCATTAGCTGGTTTAGGCTTCTGATCTGCCGCTAGAACCAGCGAACTGAAGCACAGCAGAAACGCCACAGTCCACAAGGCTGTCTTTCCCCATGTCAGAAATTTGTTTTGTAAAGGATTTATTATCACTTTAGTCATAGCATTCATACCCCGATTGACGCTTAAATTAAAGCCAGAGTTTCTGCTTACCACCGTTTGAACGTCTTGAAATCCCCCTTTTGCCGCTACTGTTCGCTCCAATCTGCTCCTCGATCGCTCATGAGCGTGTTGAGCAACCTCAAGCGATCGCATTTCCAGACATTTCGCCAGTTGTTTTCCCTACTCTGTGTTTTAGCGATCGCATTGCTGAGTGTCCTGACTGTTGCCTGCACTCCAGTTCAAGCCAGGACAGCAGAAGCACGAACGTTTCTCGACTTGTCCCTCGATTTTTTAGGGGAATACCAGCTACCCAAGACGAAGTACAAGGATACACCGGTTGGGGGATTATCAGCGCTTACTTACGATCGGCAGCGCAATAAATTTTACGCCCTCTCCGATGACCGATCTGCATTTGCCCCAGCCCGGTTTTATACGCTGGGACTGAGTGTCAAGCAAACTGACACCGAGGAACTTCGACTGGACAAAGTAGACATTGAGGGCGTCACCTTTCTCGCCGATGAGAATGGCAATACGTTTGCCCAAGGTACCCTTGACCCCGAAGGCGTTGCTCTTTCTCCCAGAAAGACTGTATTTATCTCCAGTGAGGGGGTTCCCTCCTCAGGGCTTGCTCCATTTATTCGAGAATTCGAGCTAGAAACCGGTAAGCAGAAGCAAAGCCTACTCATTCCCGATCGCTACCTCCCCAATGACAATACAACAGAAGAAGAACCATCTCCTCGCGGGATTCAAGAGAATCGAGGATTTGAGGCATTAACCCTCGAACCTGGAAGCTTGGCAGCTGCTAGTGGCGACCCGTTTCGCCTATTTACGGCAACTGAATCGGCTCTTCTCCAAGACAGTCTCCCCCCCGAATCCAAAGAACCAACTCGGATTCGCCTGATGCAATATTTAATTGGTAGTATTGCTCGACCAATGGTAGTTGCCGAGCATGTTTACTTACTCGATCCGGCTCCCCCAGGTGCGATCGAGAATGGCTTAACCGAACTAATCACTGTGGATACGGGGGGACACTTTTTAGCACTGGAGCGCACCTATGGTTTGTTCGGCTTGAATGCCAAGATTTATCAGATCGCCACTAGTGCAGCCACAGATACATCCGGCATCGTGACACTCAAGGGCGATATCTCCCGCATCAAACCAGTCAAGAAGAAATTGCTGTTGGATTTGAGTACGTTGGGTATTTATTTGGATAACCTGGAGGGCATGAGCCTTGGGCCGCGCTTACCGGATGGTAGCCGCAGTTTAGTGTTAGTCAGCGATGACAACTTTAGCGATACTCAGATTACGCAGTTTCTCTTATTCCGTCTCAAGGGTATCAATTGAACGATTCACAGTGAACAGTTATCAGTTATCCGTTTGTTCCAATGAAACCCCTCTTTAGGTAGACACACTCGTGTTTTCAGGTCTTGCCAAAACCAGCTCTCGTCAACGAAAAATTGTTAACGTGGTTCTTCGGCACGGTTGGGGTTATATGCGAGGACTTCTCCTCGGAGGGAAAGCGGAAGAACCATCGCTGCCACCCCCTCAGGTACTGTGCAATATTTTGGTGGAGCTAGGTCCTGTCTACGTGAAGCTCGGACAACTGCTCAGTACGCGACCCGATTTATTACCTCCACCCTATATTGAAGCGTTAACATCTCTGCAAGCGGAAGTTCCGCCAGTTGCCTGGGAGGTAGTAGACACCATTATCCGCAAGCAACTTCCACAACCGATAGAAGCAATCTTTGCCGCCATTCAGCATCAGCCTGTTGCCGCAGGTTCGATCGCGCAAACTCATCGCGCTACGCTAATTGATGGGCGTGACGTTGCTGTCAAAATTCAACGACCAGGGATCGATCGCGTTGTCGAGCAAGATATTCGGTTATTGCGGGGCTTGGCGCGATTAGTCAGTCGCACTCAGGTAGGACAGTATTACAATCTAGTCTCTGTCGTTGAGGAATTCGCGAGTGCGCTGCGGGCTGAACTCAATTTCACCCAAGAAGCCAGTTACACCGATTTACTTCGGCGCAACCTTTCCAAGAGTTTCTGGTTCGATCCACAAAAGCTCGTTCTGCCAGAGATTCACTGGGACTTGACCAGTGAAAAGTTACTCGTGATGGAGTGGTTGAATGGAGTTCCTCTTTTACTCGCTGACATGAGGGGAACAAACTACGGCGGCGATGCCAATGCCGAACGCCGAGCGATCGCGGATTTACTAATTCGAGCGTATTTTCAACAGTTTTATATCGATGGGGTTTTTCATGCTGACCCTCATCCTGGAAATTTATTTTATTTCCCAGATGGGCGGATTGCTCTGATTGATTTTGGTTTGATGGGTCGTTTAGATCCGCGCACTCAACAGATTTTGATCGAACTGATTTTAGCGATCGCAAATTTAGATGGCAAGCGATGCAGTCAATTAACGTTAGATTTGGCCGAGTCTACTACCCCTGTTAATCTTGCTCTGTTGCAAAATGATTTCGATCGATTGCTGCGGCGCTATTACAACCTCAATATATCGGAAATTAACTTTAGTCAGTTAATTTACCAAATGATGCAAATTGCCCAGAAACATCAAATTCGCCTTCCTAGCAATATGGGATTGTATGCCAAAACTCTCGCCAATCTAGAAGGAGTCACTCGCCAACTCAACCCCGATTTTAATTTAGTCGAGCAAATTCAACCGTTAATGGCTGATTTATTCCGGCAACGATTAGTCGGACACGCTCCCTTGCAAGACATTTTAAGAGCGGCGCTTGATATTAAAACGCTATCGTTAGATGCTCCTCGCCAATTAGAGATGTTATTAGATCGGGTGACTTCTGAAACGTTGCAATGGAATGTAGCCGTGCGGGGGCTTGACCCGTTTCGTCGCAGTCTCGATAGTATCGGTAATCGACTAACGTTTGGAATTGTCACAGCTGCTATTCTGATTGGCGCTGCCATGATTTTTTCCCAAGCTCCCAGCAATCCAATTTTTTATTGGGTGAGTGGTAGTCTTTTTGTGGTCGCTAGTCTAATTGGTTTGTGGCTGATTATTAGTATGATTAGAAGCGGTCGAGTGAAGTAGTTAGAATTTAACAGAGCGATATTTCCTATTAAGTTAATTGCTCTATTACAGCAGAATAAAGGAGTCAATAGTTAGAAGTCAAAATTGCTCTAGCTGTGACTTTTCAGTAGAAAAGGTGGACTTCATCAACTTGCAAACTGCTGTAAGTCTAAGTCGGCATACGCCAAATCTGGATTTCATCTACCTGAGAGCAAGCGAATGTCTTACCATCTGGAGCAAAGGCAAACGAACCCGCACCTGAGCAAGCGGAGTTAGTATCGGGAAAGCTAATCTGTTGACCTGTAGTGAGATTGCGAAGCTCGAAGAACATCGCTGGGGCTGAATGGATCGGTGATGAGAAATCTAACATCGTAACCATAAACGTTTGCCCATCTGGACTGATAGTGAGATAGTAGGCGTCTAAACCCTTCGACTGATTGCCTTTGACGCTGCGTATCAGTTTCCCAGTGCGAGGATTCCAGACTTTAATGGTGTCGTCGCCAGTATTGCTACTAATGAGAGTTTGTCCATCGGCACTAAACGTTACAGAGGCGATGGAACTCTCCTGCACCACGGTACGCAAGAGTTCTCCAGTTCGCAGATTCCAAAGTTTGAGTGCTTTCTCATCCGCCGTGGCGAGAGTTTCCCCATCTCGACTAAAGGCAAGAACAACCCCATTAGAGCCACTGAAACGCTCAGTCAACGTCCGCAGCCCCAGCCCAACTTTCAAATTCCAAACCTTGACGGTTCCATCAACACTGCTGCTGGCCAATAGGTTCTCATTCGGACTGATGGCAAGCGTTTTCACTGCGGCGGTATGTGTGAAGGTTCGCAGTTGTTGACCAGTACGCGGATTCCAAAGCTTGATGCTTCTGTCCTCGTGACCTGTTATTAGGGTTTGTCCAGTCTTGGCAAAGATAGCTGCATTCACTTTGCTACCGTTTTGGGCAAAGGTACACAACATCTTTCCACTCTTTAAATCCCAGGTACGGATGAAATCGCCTACACTAGCCATCAATTGGTTGTCGTGGCTGAGTGTGACAGACGTTGCGTTGAGAGGTGGGATAGAAGGGTTTTGAAACTTGTGTAGCAGTTGCGCTTGGCGCGGGTTTTTAGAAGTTTGAGTACTGGTCGGGGTTGAAGGCGCGGCTGCCGCATTATTCGGGCATTTGGGGGTTGTTGCTTGGATGGGTTTTGCAGCAGTACTTTCTCCAAACAATGTCAGTGAGAGTGCTGTTAGTGCCAAGGAAATCAGCCGTAACGGGAATTGTCGCATTGTCAAGCTTATCGATCAGCCTAAAGTATAGGTTGATGATGAGGGCGTAGGCTTCACCGCATTGGCTCATCTAATCGGGTGATATTGAATGGATTACAAGATCGCTCAAGCTGGTATCGAAGGCGATCGCTCTCAGCATTCATTATCTAATTGGACTAGAGCAATTTGCTTTTTCGATGAAATACACCCTGCATTAGGGCGCACAGCTATCATTGGTGTCAACTTAACGTTAGCTTGGCGGTTGAAACCGCAGCTACACAAACGAAACCCGCCTACGCGGGTTACAAAACTCTTGATTTTTGGTTAGTTCGCGTAGGCGAACTTTGTTTTTATAGCCGCGATTTCCAATCGCCAAGGCTTAAGTTGACACCAATGGGCATGCCTTGCCCTTACGAACGATCTGCGTTTAAGTCTGAATCCGCAACGTTAAGCGAACCATACCCATAACCGAAATCGGAACTCGCCAAGCGATA
>DATNPC010000418.1:0-2479 GCA_036703375.1 Allocoleopsis sp. | reverse complement strand
CGGCTTCCCCTTGTTCTGTCCGGGGGATATGAACAATCGCATTTATGTTGAAGTAGCGTTCGCTTGGTTGCTCTGGCATGGAAAGAGTTAACGGGCATTGTCATAGATTTGCAATTTGCCTCCGGATTTCGGCTTTTGCCTCTGGTAGGTCTTGTCTTGCAACAATCTTTTGCATGGCACAGGAAAACTTTTTGTCTTCCTCTTTTTCAACTAGAAGCAGGTTTGGAAGCTGCTTCGTTCTTATGTCAATCTTCTCGATTTCTTCTGGAGAAAATCCATGAGATTCATACATTTGTCGTGTTGAATTTTGCATGGTGCGTGACTATGAGCTTCGTTCTCTTGAAGGTTTAGGTTTTGACTTACGCATGACAGACTGGACATTACAGCACCATGCATCGCGATTAATAAAGGCGCTGTATATGTCCATAGCCGTGAGTGACTAGCGTTAGCTAGTTCTCGCTACAACTTTCAGCCAATTAATTTCTGCTAGTTTAAAGTCCGGTCTGTCACGTATTGTCGTGTATCTTAAATCCTGTCTGTTCGGCTTTTTCAGCCTGCGTGCCGTGCCTCAGCGAGTAAAGTACTTCGCCATTTTCCTCCACGTAGTAACGGGCTACACCGCTATTTCCGTAGATGGTTTCGATTTCCCCTTCTCTGGCTTTTTCGACTTGAGATTTGTCCCACCTATCTCCTTCTACCTGTGAGATTTTATCTCCGATGTCTCGATCGTTTATGTTTGGCATGGCTTGAACAATTAATAAGAGCCTTTGTTAGAGGATGATTTTTGCTCTTCGGGCAAATCTTTCTTCAGAGCGGAATCCATTTCAAACGTAAAAGTGGGGGGGACGTGGGATGAATCGATCGCTCATCCCAACACTATTTATTTTTAGCACTTGGTAGGTTACGGCAGAGTACGCTCTACAAGAGCATCTTCATGCGATCGAAGGATGCTTTAACTCAAGCATCCCACCTTTCTACTCTTACCCCGTTTTGTACCTCTGTATAAATACCTCCATCCATATTAATTACCTCGGCTTCATCTGTTATGTTTCGAGGTTCTTTGGCTTTATTCTCCTCACATGATGCCCCAGAGTTTCCCCCGGCTTCAACTGTGTTGCCCTGAATGTTCACGCTATTTCCACGAACTTCTTTGTTGTAAGTCCCACCATTTAAGTTGATGATTCTTCTACCTGCCATTGGATGTTCTCCTACTTAAGACCGTGAAATCTTGCGATCGCGTTATTGCGATCTCTCTTTGCTCAGTCTTTGGTACTCGTATTCGTCTACGAGCCTCTTTATAAAAGTTGCTGGATTTATTCCCTGACTAAGAGCTATTCCTGATACCCTGTCCATCAGGTATGGATCTTCTCCATACATTACTGTGAGAGCCATTCCTGCTTCGCCTGTTATCGATCTGTGTCTCGATTCAGCAGCTTTTTCTATGAGGTTATAGATTTCTCGTCCGAGTATGACCGTGATTTTTTTCTTCTCGGCGTTCGTTGTTTCTGCCATTAGGTTTACTGTATCAGCCTCTTCAGAACTTCGTCAACTTTTTCTGAAATATTCAGAACTTTTCGGCAAAAGTTGCCGAAGTTCTGAAAAATCGTGTTATTCTCAGTTTAGAGGCATAGGGAGACTCGTACAAGACAGCCCAAGCCTCCTTGAACCCATTGGATGCATAGGCTCAAGGGAGAGTAAACAAGCAGAAAAGCTTGCTCCCCAACTCCAATAGATAAATCCACAAAACTAAACATGATTCTCCAAAGAGTTCCGGCTGCTAGTCCCTTACTGTGGACGCATCAGCCCGATCCGTTTGACTCTACTGCCGCGATTTACTCGTTCGTGCATGGCTCTATTGCAGCCAGGATCAAGGTAACCACTGGCAGTGATATGGCAGTTGCTACCTTAATGGTTGGCAGATGGGCAATTTTAGACAAAGAACAACTGCCGGTTCGCGAGGCATTTGCCCAGATTCATGACCAAATTTCTGAACTGGCAAAACAGTTTACTCTCGCGACCAAAGTTCCTTTTCCTCTGGCTGGCACTCGAAACATTAAGGTTTACCTAGACCCGGACGAAGATTTGACTCGTTGGATTCTCACGTTTGTTAGTCCCACTATTGATGCAAATCCTCAGCGCCACTTTCCTCATTGGAGCTATTGCGTTCAGGACAGATACAGCGTGCGTCGTCAAGACGGTGCAAAGATGACTCGCGTTGAGTAACATCTTGCGTCACAGCGCGATCGCCCAAATGCACAATGCAAGTCACTCAAATAATTTAGGACACTTTAAAAAATGCAGACGCTCAAAGAACCCGAAAATTTGCAATTGACTTTTCCTGATGGCACGGTGCTCAGTTCTGGCGATCTTGTTTTGGTCACTCTCGAATTTGCTTGGCTCCCCGTTCCCTGCAAGATCCTCGAAATTCTTGAGTTTCCCAAGCCTGATGAATCCGGCAACGTTCTCGTTCAGCCTCTAG
>DATNPC010000417.1:0-14832 GCA_036703375.1 Allocoleopsis sp. | reverse complement strand
ATCCAATTGCTGATACAGTTGGTCCGTTTTTTCCAAGCTGTCGAGTTTGCATTTCATACTCCTTTTTCATCTAATTTCTGGCAAACCTCGTAAACGTCTCTGGGTACTTGATGTCAATGGTGCTACTGGTTTACCCGATTGGCGTGAGAGTGCCTGTGCCTACCACGGTACAATGCCGTTTTCGTCGAAATAACCACCGGTTGGTCCATCATCTGGAAGCGTTGCCAAACGTACCGGGGCTGTTGCGCCCTGTTCGACGGTGCGCGGACCTCTGTAATCGTTAATGTCAGTCGCCACGTAACCAGGATCAGCCGCGTTAACTTTAATCGGTGTGTCTTTGAGTTCGTGCGCGAACTGAATCGTTATGGCATTGAGTGCCGTTTTCGAGGAGTTGTAAGCCAGGAGTTTGGCTTGTGCGTATTCGTAATTCGGGTCGCTGTTTTGCGCTAACGAACCCAAGCCGCTTGACATGTTGACGATACGACCTGCCTCGGATTTACGCAGTAGCGATAACATCGCTTTCGTCACGGCAAACACGCCGAAGACATTGGTGTCGTAGGTGCGGCGCAAAATTTCGATATCGAGTTGGCTGGGTGGTGCATTGTCGATCGCAATCCCTGCATTATTCACCAAAATATCGAGCTTGCCGAACTCGCTGTCGATGAAGTTCGCTGCGGCATCAATCGTGTCTTGCTGAGTTACATCCAACTGCACCACGCGTGCGTCAATGCGATCGGCTTGCAGCTTTTCGGCAGCTTCGCGACCGCGATTTTCATCGCGCACGCCCAGCAAAACTGTAATTCCCTGCACACCTAATTGACGCGCAATTTCTAGCCCGATCCCTTTGTTGGCACCTGTAATCAGTGCGACTTTGCCTTCGACTGGTTTTGATGTCATCACTCAACTCCTTACCAGAATTTCAGTCCTTCCCGTTCTAGTCCAGATAAACGTTAACGTTAACGTTAATTTAAGGTTAAAAAAATTACTGTTCCTTAGTTTGCTCGTCAATCCATTGCTGGATTCTAGTAATGTTAGCCTGCAACTCAGAACGAAACTGCGTTAGGGCTTCGAGCTTCTCATCAGCCTCCTGAAGATGAGCTTGGAGAATCTCTAGTAACTTCTGCTTACCCCGTAGCATCGTTGGTTCTTCAAAGAACAGGTCGATGATACCGCCAATCTCCTCTAAAGTTAGCCCAAGGGATTGAAGGGCATCGATCTTATGCAGCTTAGCTAGCTGGGCCTCGGTGTAGTACCGAAAGCCCTTCCCCTCACGCTCGCTAGGTTTTAAGAGACCTAAGTTCTCGTAGTAGCGAATTGTTCGAGGAGTTACACCAGCCTTCTGGGCAAGCTCTCCGATACGCATTCGTTCGGTCACATTCTGATTTTTCAACCTTGACGTTAACGTTAATTTTTAGATTAGAAACTTTTAGAGGGTTTGTCAAGTAAATGTATCAATGCTCTAGGGACTGGGGGATGAAAGCCGGTTGATGTTAAAAGCGAACTCCCCAGTGGCTTTAATCCGCCGGGGAGCTAAAACGCGTTTCGGAACGACTGGCTAGACCAGCGCTCGTTCGCCAGCGTCCTGAGTAATATAGTCCTGCAACGCCTTGACATCCAACGGTTCAGTCTGTAAGGAACGAATCGCGGCGGCTGTTGCCCTGGCCCCAGCAATCGTGGTAATGATGGGGATTTTGTAAGCGAGTGCAGTCCGACGAATCAGACGCCCATCCAGTTGTGCATCTTCACCAGAAGGGGTGTTGATAATCAACTGAATCTGCCTGTTCTTAATCCAATCCAAGACGTTGGGACGCCCTTCATGGAGTTTGAGGACTAACTCAACATTCAGCCCATTTTCTTTGAGAGCATACTTGGTACCTTCTGTCGCAACGACATGGAACCCCAGTTCCATGAAGTCTTTCACCACTGGCACAACGCTTGGCTTATCGCGATCGTTGGTTGAGACAAATACAGTACCGGAGAGGGGAATCTGCTGGCCTGCCCCTAACTCTGCCTTGGCAAAGGCCCGACCAAAGTCCGTGTCAATGCCCATCACCTCACCAGTGGAGCGCATTTCTGGCCCGAGAATTACGTCCGTACCCTGAAACTTCTCAAAGGGCAGTACAGCCTCTTTCACAGCAACGTGTTGGCGGATGGGTTCTTTGGTGAAGTCGAGCGATTCTAGGGTCTCACCGGCCATAATTCGGGACGCGAGTGCCGCTAGAGGCACACCCGTTGCCTTAGAGACGTAGGGAACTGTACGGGACGCTCTGGGGTTGGCTTCTAGGATATAAACTTGAGGGTCATAGCCTTGGAGTCCTGCAACGGCAAACTGGATATTCATCAACCCGACGACTTTGAGTGCCTTGGCCAACTGTATCGTCCACGTCCGAATCTTCTCTAAGACGGCGGGTGGCAACGAAATAGAAGGTAAGGAACAAGCCGAGTCGCCCGAATGAATACCTGCTTGTTCGATATGCTCCATGATGCCACCAATCACGACTTTACCGGTCTGGTCGGCGATCGCATCTACATCGACTTCAACGGCATTCTCCAAGAACTTATCGATCAAAATTGGATGCTCTGGCTCTACCTGAACGGCAAAGGTCATGTAGCGTTCCAACTCAATGTCAGAATAGACGATTTCCATGGCTCGTCCGCCCAGAACGTAGGACGGCCGCACCACCACGGGATAACCAATCCGCTTGGCGATTTCCAGGGCTTGTTCGTAACTGCGAGCAATTCCATTCGGGGGTTGCTTGATATTCAATTCGCGCAGAACTTTTTCAAACCGCTCTCGGTCTTCGGCAATATCAATTGAATCGGGAGATGTCCCCCAAATTGCGGTGGGCAAGGATGCTTGAATCTCCGGACGGTTCAGAAAGTCTTGTAAGGGTACGGCAAGTTTGAGAGGAGTTTGACCGCCAAACTGAATCACGATGCCTTGCGGTTTTTCCGTTTCAATGATGTTGAGGACATCTTCTTTGGTGAGCGGTTCAAAGTACAAGCGATCGCTCGTGTCATAGTCCGTGGAAACGGTTTCCGGGTTAGAGTTGACCATAATCGTCTCAAACCCTTGTTTTCTCAAGGCATAAGACGCATGACAGCAACAGTAGTCAAACTCAATCCCCTGTCCAATCCGGTTGGGGCCGCCGCCTAAAATCATCACCTTGCGTCGATTTGAGGGGATTACTTCTGACTCTTCCTCATAAGTGGAGTAGTAGTAAGGCGTATTGGCTTCAAACTCGGCGGCACAGGTGTCCACTAACTTATAAGCAGGGACAACACCCAACTCCTTGCGGTAAGCTCGAACTTCGTCTTCTGTTGTATTCAACGCAAAAGCTAGTTGGCGATCGCTAAACCCTTGGCGCTTAATATCCCACAACTGCTCTTTTGTCAGTTTCTCTAACGAAGTCCGCTTGAGGAATTTTTCTGTTTCTAGTAACTCCTCAAACTTATCTAAAAACCACGGGTCGATGCTCGTCAGTTCGTAGACTTCCTCGACTGTCATGCCCAACTGTAGGGCGTGACGCACGGTGAAAATCCGCTCGGGATTGGGAGTTCTCAGTCCAGCACGGACTTGTTCTAACGACGGCAATTTCTCTTTGCGATCGCAACCCCAGCCAGAACGCCCGGTTTCCAGCGAGCGAAGGGCTTTTTGGAACGATTCCTGGAATGTGCGCCCAATCGCCATTGCTTCCCCGACAGACTTCATCTGCGTTGTCAAGACGGGTTCGGCACCAGGAAACTTCTCAAAGGCGAAGCGAGGAACCTTCGTCACCACATAGTCAATCGTGGGTTCAAATGAAGCTGGCGTCTTTTTCGTAATGTCGTTGGGAATTTCATCCAGCGTATAGCCTACCGCTAATTTAGCCGCGAATTTCGCGATCGGGAACCCGGTTGCTTTCGAGGCGAGGGCAGAACTGCGGGAAACGCGGGGGTTCATCTCAATCACAATCACTTCACCCGTGACTGGATTGACGGCGAACTGAATATTCGAGCCACCCGTTTCCACCCCAATCTCGCGGATGATTTTAATCGAGAAATCTCGCAGTCGCTGGTATTCCTTATCGGTCAACGTTTGAGCTGGGGCAACGGTGATCGAGTCTCCGGTATGGATACCCATCGGGTCAAGGTTTTCAATCGAGCAGATAATGACGACGTTATCGGCTAAGTCGCGCATCACCTCTAGCTCGTACTCTTTCCAGCCCAAGAGCGACTTTTCTACTAAGATTTGTGACACGGGCGAAGCATCGATGCCGCCTTGTGCCATTTCCTCGTATTCTTCCTGGTTGTAAGCGATACCGCCGCCAGTACCGCCGAGGGTATAAGCCGGGCGAATAATCAGGGGATAGCTACCGATTTGTTTGGCGATCGCTTTTGCCTCGTCCAGATTATTGGCAATTCCTGAAGGGCAAACACCGACGCCAATCCGCTCCATGGCTTCTTTAAACAACTGGCGATCCTCAGCCATTTCGATCGCAGGTAGCTTGGCTCCGATCAACTCAACACCATATCGTTCTAAAGCACCATTTTTCGCCAGCGCCACCGCCACATTGAGAGCCGTTTGACCCCCCATCGTTGGTAGCAGGGCGTCAGGGCGTTCTTTGGCGATCACCTTCTCCACGATTTCCGGTGTTAGCGGCTCGATGTAGGTGCGATCGGCAGTTTCCGGATCGGTCATAATGCTGGCGGGATTGGAGTTCACCAGCACGACTTCGTAGCCTTCTTCTCGGAGTGCTTTGCACGCCTGAGTACCGGAGTAGTCAAACTCACAGGCTTGTCCAATCACAATTGGGCCAGAACCTAAGAGCAAGATTTTGTGGAGGTCGTCGCGACGGGGCATAGTCGTTCGTCTATCGATGCGTGGCAGTTATTAAGACCAACCTATTTTAAATGCTCTCACCGCTATTATTTGTGTATTAAATGTAGCGGTTGTCTAAGTTTGATGACTTGAGCCAAAGGGCTGTACCTATAGTATGCAGGCGATCGAGCGAACTGCTCTTCGATCAACCGTTTGCGAACGAATGTGTAACAAAATATAAATTTTTCATAAAGAAGTCCTGAGGTGAGCTAGTAAAACTGGGAATGCCTCCGGATAGCCAGCAGTTTACCTGTAACTATTAGCAGATATCCTTCAACGGGATAAGTTGTCCGGTCATGTAACACTTGCTTGAGTATCGGCAGTTGTATGACTATATAGCTTCCTTCGTAGGTGCCCTAAAGCATTTCAGCACCCATTGAATAACAGGATTTAAGCTCTACCCGATTAAAAAAAATCTCAATCTCATAGAAAGGCTGGAAACAGCTTTTCTTACTGTGGTCCTAATGGTTAGAACTCAAATGATTAAGACTAACATTTGGATAGTTTTTAGTCTTTATCTAATTTACGTCCTGATTAGTGGACCTCTATTTTTTGTGACCTCCGGTGGGTGGATGGCATTCTTTTTATATCTTGCATTCACTGGTTTTTACTACGTCGCTAGTACAATCCTATTATTTTTGAGTGCCGCTGGGCGAACATTTCGCAGGCGGACTAAGGTCAAAATAAATTTGGCTTTTCTAGCAAGAATTATTTCCTTTCAAGCTTTTGTTGTTTTATTTAACTATAGTAATTGTGGCGATACCCTTTGTTATGAAGGATTCCTCCCAACCCTTTTAGAAGAAGCTGATATTCCTATATTGTTCACGCCACCTTTTGTAGTAGTCTTACTTGCCCTACTTTTATATTTATGTTTGCTGTCGTTATTCCTGCTAGATATTGCTTAACAGTGAGCAGTTATAGCAGTCGCTAAGGTGACTCTTGACTCTCGCTCTCATACTGAAAACGATGTGTTTCCCTCTCCCCAGCTCTCTCCTATAGATATTCTGACATCTTGTACCTTTCTCAATCATCGTAGGGTGGGCATTGCCGATCGACGATAGAATCAAATTTTCAAGTTCGATAATGGTAGCCCCCCTCACTCCCCTATCTCAAGGGCAGTTGAATCTCTTAGAAACCTGCCCTCGTAAGTTCCAATATATTTACTTCGATCAGTTGGGAACGCCAGTTTCGCCAGAGCAACAAGAGCGTCTTGCTTGGGGCAGTCGATTTCACCTGTTGATGCAACAACGGGAACTAGGATTGCCCGTAGACTCGCTAGTTGAGGAAGATGCTCAATTGCAACATTGGGTAACTGCCCTAGTCAATGCCGCATCCGATGTTTTAACCCCTAATCCTCAAACATTTCGCGAATCGGAACACTGCCGCACTCTCAATCTCCAAGGTTATTTGCTAACCGTCATTTATGACTTGTTGATTGAAGATGACAGCAACGCCCAAATTCTCGACTGGAAAACGTATCCGCTTCCCAAAAATCGCCAATGGCTAGCCAAAGACTGGCAGACACGTCTGTACCTTTATGTCTTGGCCGAAACTAGCGATTATTTACCAGAACAACTATCAATGACGTACTGGTTTGTGAAGTCCCAGCCGCGTCCGCAAAGTCTCAAGTTTACCTATGATGCTGTACAACACGAGAAGACTAGACAAGATTTAACTCAACTATTGACTCAGCTAACTGGATGGTTACAATGCTATCGAGAGGATGGCATTCCTTTTCCTCAAGTCGCAGAATCTAAGGGTCGATGTCATGACTGTAGCTTGGTCGTTCGCTGTCAACGAACCTCGGAACGTTTGATGAGCAACGATAGAGAGTTACTGCCAAATGTGGCTGATATCCAAGAAGTCTCAATTTGACAGAGCATATATCCGAGGAGGGCGATGCATTTGCGGATAAAAACCCTGATTTCACTAATTAATTTCGAGCGCAAATGCATTGCCCCTACAGCTAAAAATCGACTTTCAAGTTAGGTCGAATGTCACTTAAATAGCATAGGTTCGTAGTCGGCACTTCAGGGCCAGAAGCGCTAAAGCGATTACTACAAACGCTTAAGTCAGTGACATTCAAGTTAGGTCTAATGTAGAGACGTGTCAACAGCCCTACATTCTTCAACAGGCACGTCTCTACCAGATTTTTGTTCATCCTATAGTCTGGTCTATTAACGAGAGATATCAATCCCCGTTCCTAAGGATCGACCCAACGACCGTCAGATTTAATTAAGTTAATCAGCTCTTCAACCCCTCGATCTTCTGGTACCTTTTTAATTTCTTCTCTGCCTCGATACAGGGAAATATAACCGGCTTGCTTGCCAACATAGCCATAATCCGCATCTGCCATTTCACCAGGGCCATTGACAATGCAACCCATAACGGCAATATCTAACCCTGTCAGGTGTTTGGTTGCTTCCCGGACTTTATGCAAGACCTCTTCTAGATTAAACAGAGTGCGACCGCAGGACGGACAGGCGACGTACTCTACCA
Source organism: Allocoleopsis sp. (assembly GCA_036703375.1). Classification (GTDB taxonomy): domain Bacteria; phylum Cyanobacteriota; class Cyanobacteriia; order Cyanobacteriales; family Coleofasciculaceae; genus DATNPC01. Next base: position 7,472 of record DATNPC010000417.1, on the reverse strand, counting down.
TTGTCTTCCGCAGTCCCAATGCTTGGAGAATGCTATAGCAGACGGGAATTTCTTTTTCCGGTGCTTCAGTCAGGGACACTCGAATTGTATCGCCAATGCCCTCCGCTAATAGCGTGCCAATCCCTGCTGTGGATTTAATCCGTCCGTACTCTCCATCCCCAGCTTCTGTAACACCGAGATGGAGCGGGTAATCCATACCCAGTTCATCCATCCGCTTGGCCATCAAGCGATAAGCCGCCAGCATAACCGGTACTCGCGAGGCTTTGAGAGAAATGACAATGTTGCGGAAATCTAGAGATTCACAGATGCGAATAAATTCTAAGGCTGATTCCACCATTCCTTCTGGGGTATCGCCATAGGTAAAGAGCATCCGTTCAGCCAGAGAACCGTGATTGACACCGATCCGCATTGCTTTGCCTTGATCGCGTAGAGAAATGACCAAAGGTTCTAGGGTTTCACGGATTTTTTCCCCGATTTCGTCAAATTCAGCGGTGGTGAATTCGGTGCGATCGCTTTTTGGCTTCTCGAATACGTATAGCCCCGGATTAATCCGCACCTTATCTACATGCTTAGCCACTTCTAGGGCAATCTTCATGCCGTTGTGGTGAACGTCGGCAACTAGGGGTACAGCTTGGTACGTCTGGATCAGTTTCTCTTTGATTTCTGCCAAGGCTTTGGCATGAGCCATACTCGGCACCGTAACGCGGACAATTTCGCAGCCAATTTCATGTAAGCGTCGAATGGCAGCAACGGAACCATCGATATCTAACGTGTCTTCGTTAATCATCGACTGCACTACCACTGGATACCCACCGCCAATCGTGACGTTGCCAACTTTTACGGGGCGAGTCTTGCGTCGGTGGATCGTGGTGTCAAACTCCGGTGGTTTGGGCGCAGTTTGAGGCGTGGGAAGAGTTTGCATATACGGCGATCGGATATCTATTGCGGGAATATTGGGTATTTTTCTTTATTCCAGAGTGCCATAGGTGGGATCGTTTTGGGTTAAGGAGGGAAAAAGGATGCGATCGCCCATTTTCAGCACCTGCTACTCTGGTTTTCCACATCGCTCTTACTGTGGAGCATCCGATCGCCGTTGGTCTATTGAGTAATGATTTCAATTTGCCCAAAAATAAAGAAGAGAGTCACTTTCGCGGCTCTCTCGATCATCAGGGTGCATCTATATCCCTACTATAATACTTGGGCATGAGGGGTGTCACCCCCCATTTAGTGAAGAATCGATGAAGTGAAGAAAGGTCTGACTCAAGAAGCTGCGAATTTTCCTAGTAAATTACCTCAGACAACTGACTATTCCCTTATGTCAGTGCAACTGAAGGAAACGCCATAATCTACTAGAGGTTACGATCCGAAGAGAAAGCGATCGCCCCAGGTTAGCTTTGGTTCAAGCAGTGACCAGGTTGCTCACTGCTCACTGCTCACTACTCACTGCTCACTGTATAGGAGGTGTTTTGTCCCTATTGATGAACTGGAAAAAATGTTTAGCTTTGTGTGCAACCACGTTTCTCCTAGCACTGGTTGTGAGTTGTTCGCCTCGTACCCCACAAACTCCTATCGCCTCTAAGAGCAATCTACCCGCTTGTGCGCGACAACCGGGAGATAGCTGTAATTGTTCTGATTTTAAGTATCAAGAAGATGCCCAAGCGGTCCTGGATGCCGACAAGAGCGATCCCCATCAACTGGATGGTCAGAACAAAAACGGTCGAGCGTGTGAAAGCCTACCCTCTCGGCAATCATCAAGCAGCACATCCAACAATTCATCACCCAACGCACCTCCTAGCTCATCCTCTAGCGTTCATCTGACGCTGGGAAATCCCAGTGGTGCTACTACTAGCACGACAAATGGTGATAACTACTTGATGGAAAAGCCGCAGTATGCGTTGTCGTACAACCGAACGAAGGGGACGCCCAATTGGGTAAGCTGGCAGCTCAATCGTTCCTGGCTGGGTAATGCTCCACGCCAGAATAACTTTCGACCTGACGACACGTTGCCTAGTGACTGGTATCGCGTCAAGCCTAGCGATTATTCCAATACGGGATACGACAAGGGTCATATGGCTCCTTCTGCCGATCGCACTCGAAATAAAACAGACAACTCTGCCACATTTCTCATGACGAATATGGTGCCTCAAGCTCCCGACTTAAACCAAGGGCCATGGGCAGATCTGGAGGATTATTGCCGAGAGCTTGTAGACCAGGGCAAGGAATTGTATATCATTACAGGGCCGACAGGCAAAAAAGAAGCGATCGCATCGGGCAAGGTAACGGTGCCGACTAAAACCTGGAAAGTTATCGTTGTGTTAGATCGCCCCAATTTGGGTGTGAGTGGCGTTACGGCATCGACAAGGCTCATCGCGGTTGACATGCCCAACTCCCAGGGCATCAGAGATACCTCCTGGAAAAACTACCGCGTTTCAGTCGATAAAATTGAAGCCGCTACTGGCTATGACTTGCTCTCGAATGTACCTACAACTGTGCAAAAAGTAATTGAGAGCCAGATTGATGCTCAGTAGCCTACCAGCGTTTATCGCGCTAAGTCTCGACAACTTTTGTTGAAAGTCCAGCATAATCGCCAGTGAGAGTTTTTCCTACAATGTAGGCATCAATATTTCTTCGACCGACCCGATAAACTCGTGGGTCGTTCAAGTGCTGCTTGAGTATCTCGACAAGATGCTGAAACCTCTTGACCGTTTCGCGTTCCTCTGGACTTTGCCACTCCTGTTCGGTCGTCGCAACTCCAAAAAAACTATCAAGGTCTACCACTTCAACTGGAGTATCTTGAGGGCGACTTGTCTTTTGCAGAATAGTTTCAGGATTGAGAGGCGGATTGTCTCCTGATTCCCAGAAGAAAGTATTGAAAGGAGCTTCCGACTCACTAATGAACTGTAAGCCATCTGAAGCTTTTTGCAGTTGGTCAAGTAGTTCAGCGTTGTTATCCGTCATTCTAGGTTAAGAGCAGTCGTTAATTTCGTGTTGCAAACGTTTATGTATTACAGCAGCCGCCAAGACGATTAGGACATCAAAGAAGTTGTGTGAGATTTCCAACATACTGTGACAGAAGGGTTTTCCCGATCGACGCGATTAGCTGACCGCTGAAAGCTGACGGCTGATAGCTATACTGTGCAGTGAATTTCACTTAGCTTTTCGGCATTCCTCTTTTGAGTTACATCATGACATGGCTAATCCCATTGAATCTGGAATCCTCGTACCTTCAGGTCGAGGAGTTGTCAAAGTACCGATTTCCCTCGTCATCACTGTTTATAACCGAGAACGCTATCTAGAACAGGCAATTGAAAGTGTTTTGGCACAGACTCGACGCGATTTTGAGTTAGTGATTTGGGATGATGGCTCAACAGACAGTTCTGTGGAAATTGCTCGTCGCTATGCCGAAAGCGATTCCCGAGTCCGAGTTGTAGCGGCAGAGCATTTAGGACGAACGCGGGCATTGAAAGCCGCGATCGCGCAGACGACTGGAGCTTATATTGGTGTTGTAGATAGCGATGATATTTTAAGACCTGCGGCGCTTGAGGAGACAGCACCTGTCCTCGACACATATCCCGAAGTCGGTTTGATCTACACCGACTATATGGTGATTGACGAAGCCGGCAATATAAAAGGTCAGGGACAACGCTCTCGCATTCCCTACTCTAAAGACAGGCTGCTGGTAGATTTCATGATTTTCCACTTCCGATTATTTCGTCGTTCTGTTTACGACCAAGTGGGTGGGATTGACGAGTCCTTTGACTATGCGGAAGATTACGACTTATGCCTGCGGCTTTGTGAAGCCACCGAGGTGGGGCATTTGCAGAAACCGCTTTATTACTACCGCGATCATGAGGATAGCCTATCCTACCAGAAACAAATTGAGCAAATTCTCTGGTCCCAAAAGGCGATCGAGCAAGCCTTAAAACGTCGCGGACTATCTGACCGCTTTGAACTCAAGGTACGGATTACAGGCAGCTTTTCCATCCATCAAAAGTCGTAGAATGCTCGTTCATAGTTGATAGTTCATGGCTATCGCATAGGCAATAAACCAAGCCAGAAAGAGAGGACACTGTCTGATATATGCTTGGTTTCCTGCTAGTTGCGATAACTGCTCCTTGCGCTTCGCATCTTCTACGGCAACTACACTCCACGTTTGGAGATTGGATTGCGATCGCTCAACCCTAATTATTTAATACTTAATATCTACCGGGTAGGCGTAGTATATTGAAAAGACTACGTTAGCCTTGAAATGAACGCATACGCATGGAACTATCCTCTAGGGTGAGGTACGCTTTGTTAGCTCTGTTAGAACTGGCCAGCCACCAGAAGCAGGGAGACTTCCTGCAAATAGAACACATAGCAGCCAATCATCAAATACCAGAGCGCTATCTGGCACAACTCCTGATGTCGCTACGGCGTTACGGTTTAGTTCGTAGTCAACGTGGAGCAAAAGGTGGTTATTTGTTGGCTCACGAACCCAGTAAAATCACGATGCGTGAAGTGCTAACTTGTCTAGAGGGAGACAAGAACCTGGAATTCGATAATCATACAGCTTTTTCTCTTACACCAGAGGGAGTTGCGATCGAAGCCGTCTGGCAAGAAGCGGCCCAAGCCGCGATCGCAGTTTTGCAAGGCTATACTTTACAAGATTTATGCAACAAACGGGATGAGAATAAGCATTTAAACCCGATGTACTATATCTGAGAATGGGTAATGGGTAATGGGTAATAAGTATTGATTCTCGTAGAGTTTTCTAAAGAGAATCAGTACGATATTTTTTTGTGGCGGGTTGGTGGAAAGAGATTTGAGTGTCAGTATATTGAGGCGTCCAACCTCCTACTGTTATGAAATATCGTACTGCTTTGAATTGAAGCGATGCGGTCGGACAGAACCAATGCTCGGTACGTGCTGGCACGCGAATATACTCCTGTTCTTGTACAATCAGTTCAATTTGAGTGCGCTCGGGACGAACGAAACCGAAAATGCACTCTCCAGACAGTAGATAAAGTGCTTCGTCATCAGCATGAGTGTGGCAGCGATCGAAGTGAGTAATTAATGCGTGAAGACAAGGCGAACCAGGGTGCAGCACGGTCAAGTCACGCCACTGAAAACCAGCGGTGCGTTTGAGTTCTATAAAGTAGTGGTCAACTGCCGCTAATACCTGTTCCTTCTGTCGCGCATTGAGAATGTCCTGTTCCAGCAATCTGTGGTAAGAAGCGAGCTTTTCCCCTAATGGCAAGTGTTTGAGCTGAATCTGCAAAGACTCAAGTTCTGAGACAATCTCGTTGAAATTGGTGTAGCGAGTACCGTCTTCTAAGCGTAGGATAGCCATTCTAGACTCCAGTGAGGTTGAAAAGATTGGATAATTCAGGCTTGGCAATGCCAGATATGTTCTCTTAAATTGCTAAATTTTGGTAGGAAAACAGTAGTTATTGGTTTATATCTTACCGTACTAGTCAATGATTATTGGTTAGAAGCCGCATTCCAAGAGTGGGTGCAGCCGTTGACCTATTCTGGTGTAAGTGCGAAGAAACTAGCTTTTATCCTAGAAAGTGTTGCCGCTATAAATCGGGAGATACAAGCAATGCAGTACAAGCAACTAGGCGAAAGTGGACTGAAGGTGTCTGAAATCTGCCTTGGCACTATGACCTTTGGACAACAGAATACGATCGCAGAAGCTCACCAACAACTAGACTATGCCGTATCTCACGGAATTAACTTTATCGATACAGCCGAAATGTATCCGGTACCTCCTCGGGCCCAGACGCAGGGACGAACGGAGGCTTACATTGGTGAATGGTTGAAAACGCAGCAGCGCGATCGACTGATTATTGCGACCAAAATAGCTGGCTCTGGCCGTGGCATGAAATGGATGCGCGGAGGAGCCAATGCGATCGATCGCCATAATATCAAGCAAGCCGTAGACGATAGTCTGAAGCGATTACAAACTGACTACATCGATCTCTATCAAATTCATTGGCCCGATCGCTACGTCCCTCTGTTTGGTCAAAGCGTATACAACCCCGAACAGGAACGACCAACTGTTCCTGTCGCCGAACAGCTAGCCGTGTTTGCGGAGCTAATTCAGGCCGGAAAAATTCGCTATCTGGGTTTGAGTAATGAAACGCCTTGGGGAATTTGTGAATTTAGTCATGTCGCTAAGCAATTGGGGTTGCCTAAAATTGTTTCGATCCAAAATGCTTACAACTTGCTCAATCGCGTGTTTGATTGGGCGTTAGCAGAAGCTTGCTATCGCGAAAATATCGGCTTACTGGCTTATAGCCCTTTGGGATTTGGTTCCCTGTCAGGCAAGTATCTACATGACAAACAGGTAAAGGCACGAATTACTTTGTTTCAAGGGTTTGGTCAGCGCTACCTTAAGCCGAATGTCAACGAAGCCGTAGCTGCTTATGTGGAGATTGCCCAGAGATACCAGCTCAGTCCAGCACAACTTGCCTTAGCCTTTGTCAGAAGTCGTTGGTTTGTAACTAGTACAATTATTGGTGCGACAACGATAGAACAACTCCAAGATAATTTAGAGAGTTTGAATATCGTTTTAAACGCAGAGATTCTAGCAGAAATAGATGCCGTGCATACTCGCTATCCCAACCCAGCCCCTTAACGTTAATGATATTCAACCAGTCTGAGTTCGATCTGCGCTGTGAGTGGGGAGAGCAAGGTGTGACTAAACTCTCCCCAATTAGTGATGTAGTAATCATCGTTGATATTCTCTCGTTTTCAACCTGTGTTGAAATTGCAACGAATAACGGGGCAGTTATATTTCCTTATCAATTCAAGGATGAATCAGCTACTGACTATGCTTTGTCTATGCAAGCCGAACTAGCGAGTAGGGAGCGAATATCTAGTGGTGGCTACTCTCTGTCACCCACCTCACTGCTTGATATTCCTGATGGAGCCAAATTAGTTTTACCTTCACCCAATGGTGCTTCTTTAACATTACGCACGGGACAAACACCAACACTGGCTGGGTGTCTTCGCAACGCCCATGCGATCGCTAATTTTGCGCGAAGCTATGGTTCAAAAATCTCTGTTATTCCAGCTGGTGAGAAATGGGAAGATGGAACATTACGACCAGCTTTAGAAGACTTGGTTGGAGCCGGTGCAATTCTCAGTTATTGTAATGGGAAACTCTCACCTGAAGCAGAAGTTGCTGTCGGTGCGTTTCAACGTGTAAAAGACCATTTGCTCGCTGCTTTGAAGCAATGTAGTTCGGGTAAGGAGTTAATCGCAAAAGGATTTGTCAGAGATATCGAGCTGAGCGCGGCTATCAATAGTAGCACATGCGTTCCCTTTTTTGGCAACAACGCTTATGTCAAACAAAAAACAAGTTTTTAGTTCAACTCAATTTCTGGGAATGAATTAAGTTCTAATCTGTGATTCTTGTTTTTTCTAGTTGACCGTCCTTCGCTTTAATATGGACGGAAACTGACTTTTGAATTTTCTTCACTCCA
>DATNPC010000416.1:0-3442 GCA_036703375.1 Allocoleopsis sp. | reverse complement strand
AAAAAGGGCTGCACGCCTTGAAATTTGCCAAAAGCTTGGATGAAATCCGCATCCGTAACTTCTTCGAGACTTAGCCCTAATAGAGGTAGTAATCCATCGTTACGGAATCGCAGAATGTGGTAGGGAAATTCTGCGGCAGCTACTTCATCAAAGTAGTCATATCCCAAAGCTTCCAAAGCGGGTTCGTAGTTGAGGGAGAGGAACATATTAATGTTGCGGGTAGATAGCAGTACACTGAAGCAAAGCGAACGTAAGCTAGGACTTGAAAATGCCAGATTCCATTATGTTTCAGGAAGACGCTTATGTGGTTCTCGAACCCAACCAACCCGAGCAATTCCTGACACCGGAAGAGCTACTGGAAAAACTGAAGGCAGTTTTAAGCCAACGGCAAGACGATTTGCCGCGAGATTTGCAGAAGTTCGCCACTGTGGAGGAGCAAGCTCAGTACTTGATGGAAACGTCCTGTGAATTGGATGTCGGGCCTGAGAGTTATCTCCAGTGGTACGTTGTGCGGTTGGAAAAGTAGCACTAGCTGGCAACCGCTTTATACGCTGGCGACTTGTTTGGGTGTTGCAATTAGTGCTACTTCAACCCGATTTTCAGCTCCGTGGGTTAAATCGACACGAATATCGGGACCGAAAAATTTCTCGATTTTTTCCCGCTTTTGTTGCCACGTTTCAAAGGGAATGAGAGGCGAGTCAAACTCTAGAATTAGAGTATAAGCTCCATCAACTTCAGTTTCTCGTAAGTTTGTCAAAACGGGTCTTTCTTCATCGGTAGGCGATAAACCAAGGCTCTCTAGGGAACTATCGAGATGGGCTTCTTGACCATAACGATACCGCATCACGTCTTTACGAATTTGGTTTTGGGTAGAGGTAGCTTGTTGCTCTCGGAGCTTCTCTACTGCTGGAGGTGTGGGTTGGCTCAAGCGCACTGGCTTCAACTCTGAGGCTTTGAGGGCAAGACCTCCGAGTAAAATAGGAATGCCATAGAAGAACCCTACTAAATTTAACGTGGCATTATCGGTGGCGTAAGCAACAAAGCCTGTAATGGTGAGCAGTCCACCAACAGATAAACCTAACGTTCCTAGGGAAGTTTGACGTAACATTCTAATAAAGCTATCTCTCTAGCAATCACTTCAGCTTTATTATCGTTGCCTATGGGTGGCTAGTGTGGAGTACGCCGCATAAACTCTGTATTGTGGACTTCGCGTTCGTGACCAGGAGAGAAGCTAGTGAGTAGAGGTCTATGTCCACAGACTTATTGACAAGCGTGCAGTTTTTCCGGCTCAGGGAATGCGATCGCGAACTTAGTAATTATTAAGTACGGGTCTCTAGTATCTACCGTCCTCGTTCTATAGCAGAGTCCTTACCATGATTAAGCAAGAATCTCAAGACGCTACAACGAAAAGTAGTCCGATCCTGAAGCAGCTCAATTCCCTGAAGCAGGAAGACGAAACTTTATACAATATCTTGGCGGTAGATGTTTGGGCATTGGCCAAAACCATGGATGAGTTTCAACCGGGGTTTTGGTCGGCGTTTATGAAAAATCGCGAAAAAGCCCTCAAGCGGTTTATTACTGAAGTGATCAAAAATAAGCGATCGCGACCCGAACGTCCTCCTTTCCTGCGCTAGGCTTATTGGTAGCAGGATAAGAGTGAGGTAGAGAATAAAACATGCTAGACCCAGAAACGCTTCGGGAACGAATTGCTCTGATTGAAGGTCGCCGAGAGTCTCTCGTCAAACTTTTGGAACAGCCCGATTTGGGTACCTTGAGGATTGATGTCAACCAGGCACTCGAAGAACTAGATGACTTAATCGAAGAGTTTAAGCGTACATTCCCAGATGCAAAAGACACGAACTGAGTTCAACGGAAAAATACATAAGTGACCTCTCAATAGCAGTGAACAGTGAACAGTGAACAGTGGCCAGCGATGAGAGTGAGAGGAAGGAGACCCACAATCGTTGCATGGTAGGTTTCACGCGGGGTCTCGCATTCGGAGTGTGAAACCTGGTCACTGCTCACTGTCTGAACGCTCGAAGTCCCGGAAAAAAACGATTTCTCCTCGGAACTTCGAGCGTAAGAGGTCTATGGCGCGTAGAAGACACCCAATCGATTAAACGCTGCAAACCGTTGTAAATAATAAGTTATTTTGTGCTGCTCTTGGGCAATTCAGCAAGAGCAGCTTTTTTAATTTCCGTTAGCTCGTCGGTGCGATTGACCGTCTAAATAATTGCTTGAACGGTGTCCTAATTGTTGGACTATGTCAATCAAATCTGTAGTAGCCGTATCTTTTTTACAAAATACATCGATCGGAGCGGTTTGGCTCATCACCTCTAGCTGAGGGTCTTCAACAGAGGAGTAAGCAATGATTCGAGTATTCGGCTCGATGCTTTTGATCCGCGTAGAAGCACTCAGACCATCCATGATGGGCATCTGAAGGTCGAGGATAATCACATCAGGGTGATGACGCTCGACCATCTCGATCGCTTCCTGACCATTACTCGCTAGACCGACTAGTTCGATATTCCGCTGGTTAGACAGGGCTAACTTCAAGCTGAAGCGAGTCAATTCATGGTCATCGACAACTAGAACACGCAAAGTAGGGGGCTGACAGGACAACATAGGGCAACGTTACATTACCATTCTCTTTTTTACCGTCTATACAGTGTAAATGGATGGCACCCTATAATCCCTCTACCGTTCGAGTGAAGAGTCTATTATAAAGACACTCTCAAGGATTAAATCATTTGCTCAATCAAACTACTCAAATCTAAAAGTTTTGTTAAAAAAACTAGATTTTGCGTAGATTTATAGTAGTGAACTCATCGGTAGTTGAGTTTGGCATAGATTTAGGGTCGCAACGGCTTAGCGATCGAACCCTGGTTAGTTCTCTCTATACTAACGCTTCTAAGACTTGGGAATTGGGAGAGGTGTGCGATCGCATTGAGGAGTGTGGAGAGTATAGCTGCGAGAGTACGCTCAGAAGAGCGAGTGTGTGGTGGAGTGCAGAGGTGAGCTATCTTGGAGAATTTTGGGAATTTAGTGATTGCTTTTGGAAGCTTTGAGTAGAAGTCCAACGCTCTTACACTCCTTATATAGCTAGCCTAAATCATTTTTACAAATAAAAATCCTTTCTAGGTAAGCTTTTCAAGCTCTATTGTCTTTCACGGCTCATTTAGGCAGCTATAGATGATTGTTTAATAATTTTTTAATCCTTCTATATAAAGATTATTCGGAAAACAGAAAGAATACTCTTGTAGTTTTGAAAGTAAAATTAAAAATTTTCAGAATCATGGAGAGTCTTGTCGCAATGTTCGGATGTATACGCGATCAAACAGAAAAAGATTTTACATTTTTGGATACATTTTGGAGGTTAGACGCAAAAATTTTTAATTTCCATATAAAAGACTTTAAGTTAGGTATAGGAGAGGTAAATAGT